>CALVII010000037.1 GCA_944329465.1 uncultured Bacilli bacterium
ATAGTAATATTCCTACCAAACTAATTATTATGATATTTCTTTTTTTCTTACTCCTATACATTTTATCTACTCCTATTTTTATTTTTACACTTTTATTTTATCCAATAGCTCCGGAAAAGTCAATGATTAGCAATTTTATATTTACAATTAGTTTAGGTGGTTACTGTATGCTAATAAGGTTTAAAAGAATTGACGATTTAAGGACGGACAACGATTTGAAAATTAGAAATATAGCGGAAATTTTAGGTATTAGTGTTGATAATTATTTTGATTATGCAAATGGCAGAAGTAATTTTCCTTTAGATAAGTTAAATAAACTAGTTAATTATTTTAAAGTTAGTTTTGATTATATTACTGGTTTATCGGATATAAAAAATTATTATGATGGGGATATAAATATTAAACTTTTAAGAGAAAGAATTAAAATGATTAGAAAAAATAATGATTTATCGCAAGAAGAGGCCGCTCATATTATTGGTGATAAACAGTCAACTTACTGGAATTATGAAAGTGGAAGGTCGATTATTCCAATTTCTAAGCTTTATCTTCTAGCAAAATATTACAACATTTCTATTGATTATTTTGTCGGAAAAACTGATAATAAGATAATACAAAAAAGGAGAAAAGTTAATAACTAATCTCCTTTATTTATTATTGTACATTGTACGGATTAATATTTTTTTATTAGGGCTTTTCTCTCTTGGCGTTTGACATTCTAAGGCAGTTATGCCAGCTGTGCCTAAAATTAAACCCGCACAAAATATATTCACATCTTTACTTAATACTCCTGTTCCGGCTGTTAAAATTCCTGAAAATGTAGCTATTTTACCACCCATATTTATTTTTTTATCCATTTCTATCATCCTTTCTTTTAGCATATATTACATCATATGTTTTATATTCTTCTACGATTACTTCTTTATAAATGTAATATTTTTTATTTTTTAAAAAATTTTTTAAATCTTCTATGTTAGTATGACTAGATAAGATTAGATCATTTTTAAGGTCAAAATTTAATATTTTCATGATATTTCTAGTTCCCATACCACTTATAACAATAATTTCGTCATTTAATTTGATATTTTTTAACCCATCATTAGTTATTGCTTTAATATCTGCTTTATATTTTAAAGCATTGTCGATAGCAGTTTTTGTCGAATATTCTGATTTATCAATTGCTAAGCACTGACATTTTTTATATAAATTTAAATAAATGTCTAAAAAGGCGTGGTCTGCACCAACGTCTATTACTTTACTATTAGGTTTTATTAAATCACTGATAGCTTTTAATCTTTTAGATAATTTCATTTAATCCCCTAGATAATCTTTTAATTTTCTACTTCTTGATGGGTGGCGTAATTTACGCAAAGCTTTAGCTTCGATTTGTCTGATACGCTCTCTAGTTACCCCAAAGAGCTGTCCAACTTCTTCTAGGGTTCTTGGTCTACCATCTTCTAAGCCAAATCTTAATCTGATAACTTTTTCTTCTCTTTCAGTTAAAGTTAGTAAAACTTCGGAAATTTCGTCTTTTAAAAGTTCATTAACCGCATAATCTTCTGGACTCATATTAGTTTCATCAGGAATAAAATCACCTAGATGTGAATCGTCTTCCTCACCAATTGGAATTTCTAAACTGACTGGTTCTTGGGATATTTTATAAATATCTCTTATTTTTTCAACACTTGTACCCATTTTTTTAGCTAATTCTTCTTCTGTTGGCTCTCTATTTAACTCTAAGGTTAACTGTCTTTCAACTCTAGCTAATTTATTAATGGTTTCAACCATATGAACTGGTACTCTGATGGTTCTAGCTTGATCGGCGATAGCTCTTGTAATAGCTTGTCTAATCCACCAAGTAGCATAGGTTGAAAATTTATAACCTTTAGTAACGTCAAATTTTTCAACGGCTTTCATTAAACCAATGTTACCTTCTTGAATTAGGTCTAAAAAAAGCATTCCTCTTCCAACATATCTTTTAGCTATACTAACAACTAAACGCAAGTTGGCTTCAGCTAAGGTAGCCTTAGCTTGTTCGTCACCTTCAGCTATTTTATCAGCTAATTCTAATTCTTCCTCGGTAGTAAGTAGTTTTATTTGACCAATTTCTTTTAGATACATTCTAACAGGGTCATTAATCGTTAAATCTTTGGTTAATAATTCATTATTAGTATTACCAGCATCTTCCTCGTCATCTTCGTTTTCAGAGACAACATTTATATGGTTTTCGCTTAAAGCATTATATAAATCATCTAGCGAATCGGCATCTAATTCTAAACCTTTTAAGTGTTCAGCAAGTTCTTCATAAGTAACAAATCCCTTTTTCTTACCTAGATTAATTAAGTCTTTTTTTCTTTCTTCAAAAGTTTTTATTTCTTCAAACATTATTACACTCCTTTTTTAAGTCCCACAATTTCCTCGGCTATTTTAGCCTTATCTAAGGGGTCTGTCAAGTTTTTCATTTTATTTGTAAGTCTTTTTATTTCTTCTTGAACATTGTAATCTCTAATTACATTAATATAATCCTCAATTTCCTCTAAAGTATAAGTTTCTTTGGTGTTTTCCCTGTTTATTTTATTGATGGTTTCCATAAGTTCACTATCACACTCAATATAATCGATAAAATCGGCTTCATTTATAAAACCAAAGTTTTTATAAAAGTTGTTTATTTCTCTTGCAAGCATCCGATATTCTTTATTTGGAATATAAGTTACTTTATTACTATACATGGTGATAACTTCTGGACTTTTAAGCATATAATATACTAAACTGCTTTCGGCTTTTTCATATTTATTCGTCGTAGCTATTGGCTTAATTTTCTTTAAAGTATGATTGACTTTCTTTTTTTCAAGATGATTTCTAATTAGACTTTCGTCGATATTCATTTCGACAGATACTTTTTTAATGGTCAAATCTTTTAAAATATCGTCGTCAATTTTGTTTAACTCTGATATTAATTCTTTTATATATTTAGCTTGATCAGTACTACTAGTTAAATCTTTACCAACTTTTAAATAAGAAAGTTTAAAATCCATGACACTAATTGGATTATCAATTTTTCTTTGAAAAGAATCTTTCCCATATTTTTGAATGTATTCATCTGGATCTAGATCATCTTCTAGTCTAACAACTTTGGGAGTAACACCAATTTTAATTAATTCGTTAGAACAAGCCATAGTAGCTTTAGCACCAGCTTCATCACCATCAAAACACAAAATAACTTCTTTAGCCATTCTTTTAATTAGTTTAGCTTGAATGTCAGTTACAGCAGTGCCCATAGTTGCGACAACATTTTTAATGCCAACTGTATAGGCTCTTATAACATCCATAAAGCCCTCCATGATTATGACTTTGTTTTTTCTTCTAGCATCGTCTTTGGCCCTATGATAATTATACAAAAGTTCACCTTTTTTAAATATTTCAGTTTCTCTAGTATTGAAATATTTAGAGTTATCTTCCCTATTATATATTCTTCCACTATAGGCAACAGGGTTACCATCTAAATCATATAAAGGAAACATTATTCTTTCATAAAACAAATCATAGTATCCATAATCATTTTTTCCAATTAAGCCACTTTTTAAAACATCTTCCGGTTTAAATTTTTGAATTAATATTTTAGATAAAGTATCTTTCTTTAAAGCTAGACCTATTTGAAATTCTTTAATAACATCTTCATTAATATTTCTTTTTTTTAAATATTCTCTAGCTTCCTTGCCCTTAGCTAAGTTTAAGTTATTAATATAAAACTTTAAACTCAAATCATATATTTGGTGTAGTTCAGTATGTTTTTGCTTTTTTTGAACTTTACCAATATTTACAGAAACTCCCCCTAGATTGGCCACTTTTTTGACGGCTTCCATAAATGAAATGTTTTCGTAATCCATGATGAACTTAAAAACAGTTCCTGTAGCTCCACAAGAGAAACATTTGTAAATTTGTCTAGATGGACTGACACTCATTGATGGATTGGTATCGTCGTGGAAAGGACAGACACCAAAGAAATTTTTACCTTTGGGTGTTAGTGGAATATAAGAGGAGATAACATCGACTATGTTGACACTGTTTCTAATTTCATTTATTTTTTCTTGACTAAGTGTGTTCATGAAATTCCTCCCCTATATATTAATATACGATTTTTTTTGGCGATTTCCTTTTTTTTTCGAAAAAAAGTACAAAAAAAGTATAATTTTTTGTCAAATTACATATATTATTCGTAAAAGAGGCGGTAATATGACCTTAAAACGAATAAAAATGATCAGTATTTTTGGAATGCTTATCTTATGTTTTTTAACTCATTTTTTATATAACTGGTTTCCTAATGCTTTATTTAGTATTTTCTTTCCAGTAAATGAAAGTGTTTGGGAACACATGAAAATGATGACGAGTAGTATTTTAATTTGGAGTGTTTTAGAATATTTCCTTTTTAAAAAATATAAAATTAACAACAACAATTTTATTTTAAGTGTTTTTCTAGAAATTAGTTTATCGATTATAGTTTTTTTAATTATATATTTACCAATATACCACTTTTTAGGTTCGGTTTTTATTTTAAATTTAACTGTTCTATTTATAAGTTTATATTTTGTGAATATTATAAGTTATTATATTTTAAAATCAAGTTCTTTGCACAAGGAAGTTTTGAGTGTTATTGGAATTATTTTACTTTATATAATTTATGGCATCTTAACATATAAGCCACCTTTTAACTATATATTTTTTGATAAATTAGAAAATAAATATGGGATAAATATCTATGAAGTATGAGTAAATAACTTAGATATTTTTTTGTGATAATTTAACTGTTCGGCGGCAGTTAAATAAGCTTCTTCTTTAGTGCATATCGTATAGATAATATCACCTGGAATATATACTTTATAACCGTCATCTTTATTTAAACCAATTTTATTTTGGGTAATTAATTCTTCGACATATGGAGTGGTTTCGTCGCCGACTTTGATTACAATATTACTCAATTTTAAAGATTTATAAGGGGTTATCTTAAATAAGTGCATGTGATAGGAGGGCTTTATTTTTTTCTTCCTAGATTCTATTTCCAATAGTTCAATTGGAATGGTTGCATATTGTGATTTTGATGTCATTATACATCCCTCCGCTTTCTGTTTAGTTATTATATACTGCTTAAAATATTTGTCAATTAATTTCGTGCTAATTTCTAAAAAATGTCAGATTTTTATTTCTGACATTTTAAGAACATTTCTTGACATAAGATTTTAGGATACCTTTTTCTAATGCTTTATCTAATTATTTCTAATTTAGTTGGAAAGGAGGCATATCCTACTGCCATACATATTAATATATTTTTTTCTTACTTCTATGCATATTATTCACCAATTTTATTATATCTACTCACCGATTTGAAAACGTCAAGTTTTTTTTTAAAATAAATAAAAAAGAAATGCATTTTTACACTTCTTTCTTAATGGGGGGTGGCAGGGGTATTTTAAAAGTCCAGAGGTTATCTGGACTATCTATATAAAACGCTAATGCATTAGCGGGCTTAGGTAAGGATGGAAAAATAATTTTTTCCATCTTTTTTACATGTAAATTTTTTGGTGGGGGTGACCATATACATTTTTTACCGGTTTAAATTAAAGATATCTTGAAAGATGCATTTGAATATTTATCTTAACCTATGATGCTTTACTTTTAGTATATTCATTTTAGACAAATTATATGTATTTAATAAATACTTTTTTTATGCTTCTTTCAATAATAATATATTCTAGTTTATTTTATTTGTATAAATAATAAGACTATCATACTTTGGCCTTATGTAAAATTATTTTAATATTATAGTGCGAAACAATTATGTTTTTTATTTTAAGTTTTTTAGAAATTTATTTTTTACATGTTTTTATTTGTAATTTTTCTTTAAACGTAATTTTTACACCGCCATATATATCTGTTCTATAAATTTTTGATTTATTTAGATTTTTAATAACTTCTTTATGAGGATGACCATAACTATTATTTTCACCAACACTAATAAGAGAATACTTAGGGTTGATTTGATTTATAAAAGAAGTGCTGGAAGAAGTTTTACTGCCATGATGTCCAACTTTTAAAATATCAATGTTTTTTAAATTATATTTTTTTAATAAATTTTTTTCTACTTCTATACTAGCATCACCCATGAATAATAATCTTATATTTTCTATATTCATATAAACGATATTGGAATTATCGTTTTCATTTTCATAAATTTTGTTATTTAAAAAAACCAAAGATGTATTTTTAACACTTATTTTTTCTATACCTTTATAATAAGGAATATTATGTTTTTTTAAATGATTAATTAATTTAAGCTCTAAATTATTATATTCTCCATTATTAAATATAACATTATTTACTTTAAATTTTTTTATTAGATTAATGCTTTCACCCATATGATCTATATCACCATGAGTGGTTATTAGATAGTCTAAATGATCTATGCCTTCGGCTTTAAGATATGGTACTAAAGTATTAGCGGCTATATCATATGTTTTTTTATATTCGGGGATGCCGCCAGTATCGATTAAAACACCACCTTTACTATGCTTTAATTTTATTAAGAAAGAATCCCCTTGCCCTACATCAATCATGGTAAGTGAGGATGCATTATTTAAATAATTAATATTATGATGAAATAAAAGAATGACAAATAATAACGAGATATAATTTTTACCTTTTAACCACTTATATAAAATTAGTGTTATTATTACATAATATAAAACAAAAAACAGAATATTAATATGACATAAGGTTAAATTTAAAAAATCAATATCAGATATTTTTAACGAGGCATTTTCCATAATAGATACTATATTTAATAAAGCATCATCCAAAGGTTTGAAGATAAAAGCTATAAGTGCTAGAGGATAAACTATAAAGGTTACTAAAGGAACAAAATACATATTAATAAATGGTGAAAGTAAGTTTAACTGAAAGAAGCTATTTATAATGATTGGGGCACTTGAGAAAAAAGCAATTAGAGAAATAATTAATGTTTTAGAAAAATAATTTTGATATTTATTTATGATGTTTTTAAATAAAAGAAGGTAAATTGAAACTATGAACGATAGTAAAAAGCCTAGGCTATAAATATAATAAGGATTAATTATTAAAAGAAAACATAAGGTTACTATTAAAAGAGATAAAGTACCTATTTTTAATTCAAATTGTTTATTGATAGTTAAAATAATAAAGAAGATGGTAGCCCTTAAAATTGAAGGGCTAAAACTAGTGATAAATAAGTAAAATAAAAGTAATAAAACGGTTAGTGTATATGATACATTTTTAGAAAATGCTTTATTAAAAATAAAAAGTAAAACACTAACAAACAAGGTTACTTGAGCTCCGGATATAGCTAACAAATGAGTGATACCATTAGTTTGATAACTGGTTTGAATATTTTCGTTTATATCTTCCGCATCACCCAATACCAAGGCTTTTAAATAAGCTTTTGATTTATAATTTTGAATATGATTATTTAGATAATTTTTTATTTTATAGGGTAAGGATATTTTTTCATTTATTACATTAATATTACTTGCTGTAAAGGTATAGTTTATTTTATTTGATTTTAAGTAATTTTGATAATCGAATAAATAGAAATTGGTATTGTGTTTAGGCTTTTTTATTTCACCTTGTGCTTTAATTTTTATACCTAATTTGCATTTAAAATTATTATAATAATTTATCAATATATTCTCTTTACCTTTTATTTTTAAAACGGTTTTATTCTCTTTGTTTTGACAGTCATATACTATACCACTTATTTGAGTTTCTTCTTTAGAATATTTGCTTTTGGGTGGGGATATAATATAAAATAAAACATATATAACGGTTATTAAAAATATAAATAAAACGGTTAAATTAAACGGTGATATTATCTTTGATGTTTTCATAGATGGTATCCCCTATTCCAGAGACATTTTTGATATCTTCTATGCTTTTAAAGTCACCATTTTTTTCACGGTATTCGATAATGGCTTTCGCCTTGGCTTCACCAATACCATCTAAAGTTTGGAGGTCAATTTCGTCTGCTTCATTTATATTAATCTTACCTACGGGAGTTTTATTTTCTTCAGTTTCAGATTTTTCCAGTTTAGCTTTTTCATCTTCTTCAGTTACACATGCATTATTACAAGGTGGACAGACTATTTTATCTTCTTCCATATTTTGAATTTCACTTTTAGAATAGACAATAATAACCATTTCGTCTTCAAGTTTTTTGCTTAAATTTAAATTACTGGTATCACTTGTTTTAGTAAGTCCACCGGCTTTATTAATCGCATCCATAACCGTATTTTGGGAAGTTAATTCATAGACACCCGGGGTTATAACCTCCCCTTTAACATCAACCAAAACTTCGGTCTCTTTTGGAGTTTCTTCTTTCTTAGTAACTATTTCTTTTTCTGACTTTTCAGTTTTAACTATGTTTTTACTTTCATAGCTATAAGTATCATAAACCATATATAACGTAAAAAATACAAAAACAAATATAAAAACTTTTCCTTTGTGGTTTTTTATGAACTTCATTTTTATCACCTCTATATATTAACATACGACAAAAAAATAAAAATTCCTTTTTATTTTGGAATTTTTATCTTTTTATTTTTTGACTCAATGCAAATTCTTTGAACGATGGCAAGGGATGTTAGAAGTGACAAAACAAAGCTACCGCCATAACTTAAAAACGGAAGTGGAACACCAGTTAATGGAATAAGGCCAAACATACCGCCTAAGTTAATAAATATATGAATGAAAATATAACTTATTATGCCTACACAAATGTATCTACCTCTTAAAGATACTGCTTTAGCACCGATAACGGCTATTCTATATAAAACTACGCCATATAAGATAAAGATAAAGATCGTTCTATATATGCCATATTCTTCGGCTATAATAGCAAAAGCTGAATCAGTGTGTGGCTCTGGAATATAAGAATATTTTTGTTTACTTTTACCAATACCTAGTCCCCACATACCACCATCGTTTATGGCAATATAACTATTACAAACTTGATAACCACCCTTTTCATAATTGCCACATGGATCGACAAATGAAGTAAAACGACTTACACGAGCCTCATTTAATATATAACCTTGTTTTAAATAAATGACAAATAAAGCAAGAGCTCCTAAAACAAGCATCACGACAAAGGTTTTTATTTTATCGATTTTTAAAATAGGACTAGCAATAAACATCATAAAAATTATAAACAAAATAATTAATAAAGTTCCAAAGTCTTTTTGAAGAATGACAATAGCTGGTATTACCATGGCAATAAAAATCATAGTGAAAATAATATCATAGTGTTTGACATTTAAGGTTCTTAATTTCCTAAAGTTTTTTTCGAATAATATAGCTAGTAAACATATGATAATTGGTTTTGAAAACTCACTAGGCTGAAGCTTAATAAATTTTAAATCAATCCAGTTTTTAGAACCCGATAACTCTTCGAAGGTTAAAGCCCAAAGATTTAATAAAACGACAATAATGAATAAAACTGGAACGATAACTTTATAATATTTGGTATCCATTTTTATAATGATTATACTGGCTATTAACCCTATAATTATAAAGGCAAGCTGTCTATAAAAATAGTAATATATGGATACATCATAATTAACAACAGCAGCTCTTGAAGAGGCTGTTACAATATTAAGAAGGCCAAAAATAAATAAAGCTGCAGAGGCAATTAATAAGGGTTTGTCTAAATCTTTAAGTAATTTTATTAAAGATTGTGATTTTTGTTTCATAACTTGCCTCCTATCTTTATATAATAATAGCATATTATAATGTTTTTTACTAGTTTTGACATTTAAAAAATAAAATTAGGTGTTTTTAATATACGCTTTTTTACTTTATCATAGACTATATTAGAATAGATAGGAGGTATTATATGTATTACTATGGTGGGTATCAAGGCTATGGCTGCGGCAATCCATGTGGAGGTTATGGCTATGGCGGAGGATACGGAACAGGATATGGAGCAGCTATTGTTTTAGTTCTATTTATTTTACTTGTAATAATAATTGGAGCAAGAGCTTGGAATAATTAATAAAAAGAAGGTTAAAAGCCTTCTTTTTGTGTTCGTGTGTTTATGACATTATAGTAAATGGATTACTTGCTGTTCCCTGTCCAGTTAAAGTAATATCAGCTTTCAAAAAGACAACTGGGCGTGGAGCACTATCCATACTACTCGTAAAATTAAGATTCACGCGTACATACGAGCCATCCATTAAACCACACCATGTACGACGCGAATTGCCACCAGACTTACTAGAATAAGCATTTATTGTCCAATAAAAGAGTGAACTTGATGTTTCTATATCTAATAAGTAATTACTATTACATTCATTGGAACCATTATATGAAGTTGTAACTGATGTGCATAATGGATTTGTACTTGCTCTTAAGATATCTGATACATTAGCTAGTCCAACATTTCCTGTCCACTGGTACATCTTTTCTCCTGCTATGTTTTTTGCTATACTATCATCTGAAGAACTACTTAATCTTTCTACTGCTCCTATATTAAACGAATGAGATGTCATTTGTTCTTTGGCTGCAGAGTTTATATTATTTGTATAGTAATCTTCATTTAAATATATTTTTATTGAAGAATCTTCCGTTACTGTTCCTTTTTGACTTCCACTAGGTGTTGAAAATTCTCCTTCTACTTTCGCATATACTCCGCAACCATATGATGGATCTTGACAGTATGTATTATTTTCTGTGCTTCGGTGATTTGCTTCGTCAAATGATCTATTTGGTAATATTTCATTTCTTATAATCTTATATGTTCCGTCTGCCTCTTTAGCTATGATTCTCCAAAGTTCATCGTTAAATTCTATATAGTTGTTTGGATTTTGTCCACGATATATTAATCTTCCACTTTCATAGCTATCTTAATATAAGCCATCTCCTGATTCTACTATTTCGACTTCTTGCCCTCCGATTGTTGGATTTGTTGGTGCTGGTATTATTTCTCCTACTTTTAATTCATCATTTTCGTTTACTCCTGATGTTTCAAATAATATAGCTGTATTGTTTGTATCTGTCTTGGTTATTGTTTTAAGTACTGCATCTATAGTTCCTTTATTTTCTATAGTTATATCATATGTTATTGAATCTCCTGGGGATTTTAAACTTACTCCAAAGGTTGCTGAAGTATCATTATATGTAGTTATTTCTGTTTTATCTGCCGCTGTTCCTATAATGCTATTTGGGGTAATACTTGTTATTTTTACTAAAAAGTTACTTGCTATATTAGATGTACCTGATATTTTTAATTGGCTTTGGAATGCTGCATACCCTACTCCCATTATTA
>CALVII010000038.1 GCA_944329465.1 uncultured Bacilli bacterium
TGGTAACAGAATAGGGGCGAGGAGGTGAAATAGATGAGAAATAATTCAAAAGGTTTTACTTTGATTGAGCTATTGGCTGTAATCGTTATCTTAGCTATTATCGCCTTAATTACAACTCCAATCATTTTAAATGTTATTGAACAGTCAAGAAGAGATGCTGCTGTCGATAAAGCTTGGGGAACCATAGATGCTGTTAGAGTTGCGTACGCACAAGCTCAAGTAGGTAGTGATCCAGTTGGAATTCCATTTACAGTTAATTTTCCTAAAAACGAAGGTGGTAAAGGTACACAAGGAAGTGAATGGGGTACAAATGAAGCTACAGGTGGTGGATATGGTAAAGGATATATAAATGATCAACCTGTATCAGCTAGTGGTGAAATGCCAGCAGAAGGATGGATTACCATTAGAGATGATGGTGAAATCGTTGCTCATCAATTAAGATTTGGTCAATATTATTGTTCAACTATGAAAGAAGGCGTAAAATCTAGTTTTGATCCAAATTCTATGTTCTGTTCAAGAACCAAGGATGATGTAACTATTCAAAATGCTGACAATGACAAAACAACAGCCTAATTATAGTAAGTTCAAGGTGGAATTGTTTCCATCTTTTTTCATGCGAAAAAATTTTTCAACGTTTTTCTTGTCTAAAGAACATAAATATGCTATCATTATAATAGAGGCTGGTCATTATGAAAGAAGAAAATATACATAGAAAAACAATTAAAAGAATAGAATATAGTGCTATAATGGTTTTTTTTCTAATAATTATAATCATTGTCTGGCCATCACTTTCTAAAATGTTTTATAACATGCGTCATGACTCAGCTATAACTAGTACTAAAGGAACTATTGAAACAGTAAAATCGTTTTACGTCAATGTAAATCTAACTAATGAGGTTGCTCTTCCATTTAAAGTAGTATTTACTAAAGATGGATATACTTATTATGAAAATGGTAAAAAAGTTAATTATGAACGTCAATTAAATATAAAAAATGATGGTGAATTACCTAAAGAGGGTAGTGTTGAAATTCAAACAGATGGAACTGTCAAAGTGGAAAATTTAACATTTGGAAATTTTAAATGTAATCAAACATCTGAACAAAACTTAGTATGCGATAAAGATGATAACTAAAAAAGTTATCATTTTTTCTATTTCTAAAACCAACTTAATGATATAATATTATAAAGGTGATACAGATGAAACAAGAAAACATCAGAAATTTTTCTATAATAGCTCATATCGATCATGGTAAAAGTACTTTAGCTGACCGTATTTTAGAATTAACTGGAGCTATTAGTGAAAGAGAAAAAAAAGACCAGTTATTAGATAACATGGATATCGAAAGAGAAAGAGGCATAACCATAAAATTAAATGCCGCTAGATTAAATTATCATTATAAAAATGAAGATTATATTATGCATTTAATTGATACACCAGGCCACGTTGATTTTTCCTATGAAGTATCTAGAAGTTTAGCCGCTTGTGAAGGTGCTGTTTTAGTCGTCGATGCAGCTCAAGGAATAGAAGCTCAAACTCTTGCTAATGTATACTTAGCTTTAGAAAACAATTTAACTATAATTCCCGTAATTAATAAAATAGATCTGCCTAATGCAGATATTCCAAAAGTAAAAAAGGAATTAATCAATAATTTGGGTTTTAAAGAAGAAGAAATAATATTAACTAGTGCGAAAACTGGAGAGGGTGTAGAAAAATTAATTCATGCCATAATTGAAAGAGTTCCTGCCCCAAATGGTTCACCTCAAGAAAAGTTAAAAGCTTTAGTTTTTGACAGTTATTTTGATGCCTATAAAGGAGTCGTTGCTTTAGTTAGAATTAAAGAAGGAACTTTAAAAGTAAAAGATAAAATTAAATTTATGGCCACAAATGCCACCTACGAAGTAACTGAACTCGGTTTTAATAATCCTAAACCTCAAAGTACTGAAAAATTAAAATGTGGAGAAGTAGGATATATCTGTGCAAGTATTAAAAGTATAAGTGATATTAAAGTGGGTGACACTATCACCTTAGAAAATAACCCAGCTTCTGAAAAATTACCAGGCTATAAACCTATGCAACCAATGGTTTTTTGCGGATTATATCCAACTGAAACAAATAAATATCCAGCCTTAAGAGAAGCTTTAGAAAAATTAAAATTAAACGATGCAGCTTTAGAATTTGAACCAGAAACATCAGAAGCTTTAGGTTTTGGTTTTAGATGTGGTTTTCTAGGATTACTTCATATGGAAATTACGTTAGAAAGATTAGAAAGAGAGTTTGGCATTACTCACATTGCTACATCCCCTTCAGTTATTTATAAAATTACTAAAACAGACAATGAAGTAATTTATATCGATAGTCCTGCCAAAATGCCTGATAGACAGAAGATAAAAGTAATAGAAGAGCCATATATTAAAACCAATATCTATGTTCCGAGTGAATATATTGGTAGTATTATGGAACTTTGTCAAAATAAAAGAGGTACTTATATAAGTATGGAATATATAACGTCTAGTAGAGTAAATATCCATTATGAAATTCCTCTTTCAGAAATCGTTTATAACTTTTTCGATAAATTAAAAAGTTCTACCAAAGGTTATGCTTCATTTGACTATGATATAATCGGTTATAAACCAAGTGACTTAGTCAAAATGGATATTTTGTTAAACGGTAAAGTAGTTGATGCTTTAAGTCTTATCGTTCATAAAGACTTTGCTTATAATAGAGGAAAATCCATTGTCTATAAATTAAAAGAAATAATTCCAAGACAACTCTTCGAAGTTCCAATTCAAGCAGTTATTGGTTCTAAAGTCATTGCGAGAACTGATATTAAAGCCATGCGTAAAAATGTTCTGGCCAAATGTTATGGCGGCGATATAACGAGAAAAAGAAAATTATTAGAAAAGCAAAAAGAAGGTAAAAAGAGAATGAAAATGATTGGAAGAGTTGAAGTTCCAAGTGAAGCCTTTTTAGCTGTTTTAAATATTGATGAAGAAAAGTAGGTGAAAAGATGAAAGAAATTACACGCATAGGCAAAAATGGTTTCCCTATTTCGGTTACCCCACCAATGCCAGAAGTTGTTTTAGCTGAAGATTTTGATTATAGTATGTATATTCAAAATTTAATCGATACAGCCCCTTACATAGATATAGAAAAACTACTTTATTCAAAAGAAGAAACTTCAACCTTACCATTTGAATATCTGCTTGATAAATATTTAAAAGATATCATAACTATTCAAGCTATTTACGAAGACGATTTAAAAGAAAACATCATATCAATAGATTATAATAAAGCTATGAAAGATATTGCTAGAAATTATTTAGATAATTTAAAAAAACAGATAAACTATAAAATAGACCGTAAGAAAAAAAATAAATCTCTTATAACAAAAAGAAAATATCTTGTTAGCAAATTAAAATTACCTTTAAGAAAAAATAACAAAATAGATTCATTTAAGCGTATTGATGCCTTCATAAATGGAGAAATACCTTTAGGTAAATTATATTATAGAGATTTAAATAGAGCTTTACAAAGCGAAGTATATAAAAGGCATAGAAAAAATCTTGAAAATTATAAAAGATATATTCTAGCTAATTTGAAAGATGATGAAGGTATTTATACTGAACCGATCGAAAACCTTCATTTTAAAGGAAAAAACAAATGAGTATATATATTCATATACCATTTTGTTCTTCTATTTGCTCATACTGCGATTTTTGTAAAATGTTAAAAAACAACCAATATATAGATAAGTATTTAAAAGCTTTAGAAAAAGAAATAAAAGAAAAATATCAAGGTGAAAAAGTTAAAACATTATATATTGGTGGTGGAACCCCCAGCTCATTATCTTTAAATAATTTACAAAAACTTTTTTCTATTTTAAAAATATTCAACTTAGATAAAGACTGTGAAATAACCTTTGAAACCAATAGTGAAGATTTAACCAAAGATAAAATAAACTATTTAGAAAATAAAATCACTCGTCTAAGCATCGGTATTCAAACCTTTAATAAAAATATAATTAATCTCTTAAACCGTAAATTAAATGTAGATAATATCAAATCAGCTTTTAAAGCATTTGAAAATGTAAATATCGATTTAATGTATGGTTTTCAAAATCAAACCTTAGAAGATCTAAAAAAAGATTTAAATAAAATAATCAAATTAAATCCAAAGCATATATCTACTTACTGTTTAATATTAGAACCTCATACTAAATTATATATTGAAAATTATAAACCATTAGACGGTGACATTGAAAGAAAGATGTATGATTTAATAGTTAAAACCTTAAAAGAAAATAATTATATCCAATATGAATTAAGTAACTTTTCTAAAAAAGGTTATCAATCTAAACATAATCTCACCTATTGGAATAATCAAAATTATTATGGCTTTGGTCTTGGTGCATGTGGTTATATAAGAAATGTAAGATATGAAAATACTAGAAGTTTAAATGAATACTTAAAAGGTCATTTTATTTTAAACAGGGAAAATTTATCCTTAAAAGAAACCATTCAAAATGAATTTATTTTAGGTTTAAGAAAGACTGAAGGCATAAGTAAAAAAATATTTAAAACTAAATATAATTTAGATATAAAACAAATAAAAGGAGTCAAAGAACTACTAAATGAAAACCTTTTATTAGAAAATAAGACTAATATTTACATTAACCCTAAATATTTGTACACTTCAAATGAAATATTTATAAAATTTATATAATCCCCTTTACACGAACGTTAGTTTGTGATAAATTAAAAGTAGGTGATAAAGTGAAAGATACATTCAGTAAAGAACTAACATATATTAAAAATTCAAGATATAGGGAAAATGCAAAAAAATTAATCAACCTATTGCCAGATTATTTTTATGAAGTGGCCGCTAGTTCAACTGGAAAATACCATCCATCTTTTGCCCTAAATGAAGGTGGATTGGTTAGACATACTAAAGTAGCTGTTAAAATAGCTTATGAACTATCTCATAATGAAATAATTGGTTATTCATTTACAGATGACGAAAAAGACCTAATGATAATTGCTCTTATTATGCATGATGGTCTAAAACATGGAATAAAAAAAGAAAAATATGTGAGGTTTGATCATCCGTTATTAATGGCTAATTACATTAAAGAAAATAAAGATAAATTAACCCTTAAAGATAGCGAAATAGATTTTCTAGCTAATGTTATATCTTCTCATATGGGTGTATATAATACAAATCCTTATAGTGATGTTGTTTTACCAGTGCCACATAATAAGTATCAACGGTTTGTACATATGTGTGATTTTCTTGCTAGCCGCAAATTCTTAGATGTAAAATTTGAGAACAATGAAATAAAGGAGTGATTTAAATGGCTAAATGGGATCAGGAATATTTAGATTTATGTAAAAGAATATTAAAAGAGGGTACTATAGTAGAAAACAGAACTGGTATAAATACCATTAAAGTTCCATCTCACCATTTTCATTTTGATTTAGAAGAAGAGTTCCCAATTCTAACCACTAAACAGTTATTTATAAGGCAAGCTGTTTTAGAAATGCTTTGGATTTACCAGGCGGCCAGTAATGATGTTAGATGGCTTCAGGAAAGAAATGTTCACATTTGGGATGAATGGGAAATAGACGAAGATGGGATATATAGAATTTATGAAGCCGAAAATGAAAAAACACCATATGATAAAGATAAAGTGGTGGAAGTACTAGATCCTTTAAGTGTTCCAAAATATAAACATACCGAAAACTTAAGTCCAAAAAAAGATTCAGAAGGTCATATCATGACCGCTAAAAGTTTAAGCGAAGAAAATAGCTTAAGAATGTACCCTGATAAAGAGACCGTTAAAAAGAACATCAAAAAAGCTAAATACTATGGTACTAACTATGCTCATACTATAGGAACTGCTTATGGATATATCGTCGGTAAATATCATTTAATAGAAAACCTAATAGATAATCTAAAACGTAATAAGGCAGATAGACGTAATGTCATAAGCCTATGGCAAGACGAATATGTCAATACCGCCGTTTTACCATCTTGTGTGTGGTCTAGTGAGTGGGATATTACAGATGGGAAATTAAATGCTTGGGTTCACCAAAGAAGTTGTGATGTTCCTTTAGGCCTTCCATTTAATGTCACTCAATATTCTGTTTTACTCCATATGCTTGCAAAAACAACTGGTTTAAAACCAGGTACTTTAGATTGGAGTATCAAAGATGCCCATATATATTTAAATCAAATAGATGGTATAAAAACACAAATTCAAAGAGGAGAAGAATTAGAAGATTTAAAAGCACCAGAATTATGGTTAAATCCCGAAGTAACTGATTTTTATGACTATGATAATTCTAAAGAGTGTAAAGATGTCAAACTATTAAATTATAAACACCATGGAAAGATTAGATTCCCACTTGCCCAATGAATCTATCATTAATAGCCGCTATCGGCAAAAATAACGAACTAGGACTTAATAATAATTTAATATGGCATCTTCCTGGTGATATGAAATTTTTTAAAGAAAAAACTATCGGTCATACAATAATTATGGGAAGAAAAACTTTTGAATCACTTCCACAATTACTTCCAAATAGAAAACATATAATTTTATCAAAAAGATTTATCAGCCTTGAAGGAGTTGAAGTTTATCATGACATTGAAAGTTTTTTAGATAAATATAAAAACGGTGACGAAGAAATCTTTAATATAGGTGGGGCTAGTATCTATAAAGAATTATTAGAATATACAAAAAACATTTATCTAACTGAAATAGAGGATACAGCTAAAGCCGATACATTTTTTCCATATTTTAATAAAGAAGAATTTATATCACAAACAATAGATACAAAAAAAGATGAAAAAACAGGAATACAATATAAACATGTTTTATATAAAAGGAGATAAAAATATGAAGGGTAAATTAATAACTATTGAGGGAACCGATTGTTCAGGCAAGGAAACGCAAACTAATTTATTAATAAAAAAATTGAGAGAAGAAGGATACCGTGTTCAAAATTTTTCCTTTCCAAATTATAACTCACCAACAGGTAAAATAATTGGTGGTCCATATTTAGGGAAAGATGGTTACGACCCGTGTTATTTTGAAGAAGGATCAAGTAATGTAGATCCTAAAGTTGCATCTTTGTATTATGCTGCTGATAGAAAATATAATATCGATAAAATAAATTTTCTATTAGAAAGAGGATACAATGTTATTTTAGATAGATATATATACTCAAATATGGCTCATCAAGGTGGTAAGTTAAAGGAAAAAAAAGAAAGACTAGAAATGTATGATTGGTTAGATAAATTAGAATTTGATTTAATGGAACTACCAAAACCGGATTTAACCATTTTCCTTCATATGCCAGTAGATGTCGCTGAAAAATTAAAAGCTCATAGAAAAGAAAAAGCTGATGGTCATGAAAAAGATAAAAATCATCTTTATCATGCTGAAAAAGCTTATTTAGAATTAGCCGAAAAATATAATTTTATAACTATTGAGTGTTCAAAAAACGGTAATCCAAAAGATATAAAAGCAATAAATCAAATTATATATAAAAAAGTAAAGCCATACATGCATAAATTAAATAATGATTAAAATATAGGTATGTAAAAAAAAATACATACTTTTAAAGTACAATTATATTAAATACATAACAAGATAAAAATTTTTGATATTTTATTTTTTAATATTTAGAATAAGTTTTTAAACAAAAAATGTTGTCATATGTTTCAAAATGCTATATAATTAAAGTGTAGGATATTTGTATTACCCATGTAATATCATTTTGTAATACAAATTTTTCAAAATTTAGATGGTAGAATAGCAATATTCGAGGGTGGGATAGGGAATATAATTTCTTTGTGTTGAGTTCTTATACTCAATTTTTACTCCTTGGCCGCATAAGCGGCCTTTTACTATGTATAAAATAAATTACTTAAAATAAAATATAGTATGAAAATAATTGCTCATAGAGGTAATGATAATATTCATAAAGAAAATAGCTTAGAGGCCATAATAAATAGTTTAAATAAAAAATATGTCGATGGTATAGAACTAGACATTAGATTAACCCAAGATAAAAAGCTGATCGTAAATCATGACCCATTTTATAATGGATATTATATAGCTCACACTAATGCCATAAAATTACAAAGATTGGGTTTAAACACCTTAGAAGAAATTTTATGTAATATAAATAATAAGAAGATTATTATGATTGAAGTTAAAACAAGTGACAAAGAACTAAAAAAAACTACTAAAATTTTAATAAAAACCTTAAAAAAATATGATTTAAATTATTATATTTGTAGTTTTAATTATAAGTTTTTAAATTATTTTAAAAAATTTTCTAACTATAAAATAGGATTAATTATAAGTCTTAAAATAAACACTCAATATTTAAATAATAGTTTTGATTTTAACTCTATAAATTATCTATATAATAAAAAAATCCCCAGTAAAGAAACTTTTAGATGGACTATAAACACCAAAAAAGAATTAACTAAAATAGATAAAAATCAAAATATTATCACCGATAATCCTTTGGAAATATCTAAGCAATCTTAACTTTTTCGCTTAAAATAATTGCCTCTTTATCGGTGTCTTTAATAATCGAAACAATCTTCTTAGTCATTTTTCTCGCTCCAGTAATCATTAAAATAACATTACCATCAACATCGCTTTTAATTTTAGATATTTGAAAACCCTCTTTTTTTAAATTAATTGTAAGCTTAATTGCTTTATTGTTATTAACTTCAACCATAAATATATTTGTTCCAAGTGCCATCTTTTCCTCTAAAAAACTACCTAAATATGAACCGAATAAAGACCCGAAAGCAAAAGCGATAGCTTTAAATATATCTTTTTGAAGTCCCATTAAAACACTGCCAGTTAAAATAATCCAAATTAAAGTAACTACAAACTGTAAAATAGCACCTAACTTTTTCTTACCATTACTAACAACAATCAACCGAAGAGTTGCTAAAGCATCCTCGATAATTTTAAATACAAATATAGCTATATAAACCAATATGTTCATAAAACCACCTAAATTTATTTTACCTTTATTAAACAAAACTATACTATAGTTGCACACAAATCAAAAATAATATATAATGTTTAAGGTGATTTAAATGAAATTTGATCTAAATAGTTTAAACACAAAAGATAAAATTATTATCGATTCTAAAGTCACTTTTCCTAAAGAAGATTTAGAAAAAGCCAAAATATTAGATATGGATGAAGTAAGTGTTCAAGGAGAAATAAGAAATAACCAAGAAGAAAGCATCTTAAACATAACCGTTAAAGGGGAAATGATTTTACCTTGTAATCTTACATTAGAACCAGTAGATTATCCATTTTCTTTAGAAATCGAAGAAAATTTAAATGAAACAATCAAAAACTCACAAAAAACTATTGATATTTTACCAATAATATGGGAAAATATATTAATGGAAATTCCCATGAGAGTTATCAGCCCTAAAGCTAAAGACATGAAAACGAAGGGTGAGGGATGGGAACTTATAACAGATAGCAAAGAAAAAGGCAACCATAGCCTTGCTAAATTAAAAGATTTATTATAGGAGGTGTTATCATGGCCGTACCAGCAAGAAAAGTTAGTAAAACTAGTGGAAGAATGCGTCGTACTCATTATAAGATAAGTGCAAAAACTGTTACAACATGCCCAAAATGTGGAGCTCCAGTAAAACCACATCGTGTATGTAAAAACTGTGGAACTTATAAAGGTAAAGAAGTTATCACTAAAGAAACTTCAGAAAAATAAAAATCAGGACCCCCTGATTTTTTAATTTGTAAAACGCATCTCTTCGTTAGAAATATTAAATATAAGTCCCATTGCCAACATATAACTAAGTAAACTAGATCCTCCATAGCTTATAAAAGGCAAAGTAATGCCGGTAATAGGTAGTAATCCAAAAGTCATACCAATATTTTGAATTTGCTGGTATATAATCATCCCCACAACTCCAGCAATCACATATTTATTAATAAGCTTATTAGTTTTTAAAGCAAGAGTAATTAATCTAATATCAAATATTGCAAGTAAAGAAAGTAACACAACTGAACCGATAAACCCAAAATGACTCGCATAAACTGCAAATATAAAATCTGTTTGAGCTTCTGGAAAATAAATAGGATTAGTCGTAAGCCCATGACCAAAAAGTCCAGCCGAACCAATTGCACTTAAACTGTTTTCTAATTGATATCCACTTTGATTAGACCAGTCGAGTAATCTATCTACTCTCAAAAAGAAACTTGTACCAAATATTTTAATAAACAAATCTTGACTTATAAAATAAATGCCTAAAACAAAAGCTATAAAAAATACTAAAACACCGATAATAATTAAAAACCATCTATATCTAATTCCGGATATAAAAAGCATTACAAAAGTAATTAATAAGTAAATCAAAACCACACCAGTATCCGGCTGCATAAACGTTAAAATACTTGGTATTAAAACGACAATTGCCACTTTAACCAAAAACATAAATTCTTCTCTAATGCTGGGGTTAGGAAATTCTTCATTAAATTTAGAAATCATCGAAGCATTCACAATAATTAAAATAATTTTCATAAATTCACTAGGTTGGATAGTTCCAACCCCCTTTATCTCGTACCAGCACGTCGCCTCATTAATCGTTTTACCAAAGAAAAATAAACCAATTAAAGCTAAAATACCAATAACATACAAAAACCAACTCATTCTATATATATAAGTATTACCTACAGACATTACTAAGTATATAATTATAAATCCAGCAATATACCAAATAATTTGATTAGTAACTAAATGATCCATTGTACTAGGAAGTATACTACTAGCTCCATATAATGTAATAATACTAATAAAAGCAAAGATTAAAATTAAAAATAATATAGATTTATCCAACTTATATTTTGAAATGTTTTTCATAGGCCTCACCATTAAATATAATACACTAAACCTTTTTAATATACAATTATTTCACAGAAAATTTTTTTCTAATTTAAAAAATATGATATAATAAAAATAATAGGGAGGTCAAACATGAAAGAAAAGGGATTTACACTAGCTGAATTACTTGGAATAATAGTAATAATAGCCTTACTTTTATTATTAATTGTTCCAGGAGTGATTAATAGATTAGCTAGTAGTAGAGAAGAAGCCACAGAAACAGAAAATGAAATAATATATAATGCCGCTGATCAGTATATAAAAGAACATCCAGAAGATTATCCTCCAGGAAAAAGTGGTAGATATTGTATAACCATCCAAAGTCT
>CALVII010000039.1 GCA_944329465.1 uncultured Bacilli bacterium
AATGGAGGAAGTGTAGGACCAGGACCTGGAGGAGATCAAACAATAGGAGGGCAAGATGTAGAAATAGTATCATCAGGAGATGGACTATACGAAGATAGTTATGAGGCTGGAAGATTAATATACCGCGGTCAAAATCCAGATAATTATATAACATTCAATGGAGAAACATGGAGAATAATAGCTAAAGAAGCAGATGGAACATATAAAATAATAAGAAATGATGTTTTAGCAAAACGAGCATTCGACGAATCATTTCACCGAAATACAGAAAACAACTCATATTGTACTGATCCATCAAGAGGCTGTGGAGTATATGCAGCCGTAGAAGGAACATTTTCTTCACCAAGTGGATCACAAAGCGGAACAGTAACCGAAGATTCAAGTATAAAAATATATTTAAATGATGATTATTATGTAAATAATATAAATGGAACCGCAAAAGGACAAATGACAAGTCATTCATTTAATATAGGAGCAGTAGAGTATTTGGATGAAAGTGGAGCAGAAGCAGATAGTATAGAAAAGAATATAGCAGGAGAGAAAAAGTATACATGGACAGGAAATGTAGGACTAGTTAATGTGAGTGATATATTAAGAGCAAGTACAAATCCATTATGTACCTCAGCCTCAACTTCATTTGATGGTACTAATGAATGTAATAGTAATTACTTGTTAGATAGAGGAAGAGCAAGTTCATTTGCTTATTGGACAATAAATGCTTATTCTAGCGAGTCTGGTGGTAGTTCGGTTAGCGCCTGGGGCGGTTCTGTGAATAGTTCGCTTGCGTGTTTGGACTACTTTGGTGCCTATTTTAGTTCTATTTATGCTCCCCGCCCAGTTATCTTTTTGAAATCTGATACTACTTTGAATGGAAGTGGAACTTTAGAAGATCCATTCACAATAGTGTAATAATTACGCAACAATAAGAATAAATTAGTAAAGGCGAAGCCTTTATAAAAGGACCAGTTTGCTAGGCAAACTGAGTCCTAAAATACCGCTCTTCATGTGCGAAGCAAGTGAAGAGCGGGGGATGATTATAGAATATTTAAAATATTAAGGGGTAATATTAATGAGTGGAGATGCTTATTCTAACGAGTTTGGTGGCAATTCTAATGGGGTTTGGAACGGTAATGCCATCAATACAACAAATTAAAATATTTCTAAAAAATGTAAAGCCTTGTAATATAAAGGTAAATTATATTTTATTAATAAAATGATAAAATAATTTACTCGACAAAACTTTACATTTTTTTTATATTTTGATATAGTTGTATAAGATAAGAGGGTGCACTTTCTATGAAGAAGTCTTTAAAAATAATTGGAATTGTCATGCTGATTATTATAATTATATTTATAGGTGCCTGGATATGGATAGATGGATTAAAAGAAGATAGAGTAGCTACCCAAGCTAAGATGGATGAAATAACTAAAGCATATCCTAATTTCAATAAAGCAGTTGACGATTTTTCAAATTTACGAAATCAATTTTATACTTATAAAGAAGATTTATATTTAGAAACTTTAAGAGATAATGCAAATGCTTGGAATACATTTATGGAGAGTTATAAAAATGGTATTCAAAAAGTTGAAGATAATGCTTTAGTATTAAAGAAAAACTGTGATGAAGAATATGGTGATGTTGGTGCCAGTACTAAATGTACAGCTTTTAAAGCCAATTATGAAGCAGCTATGAATTATTACATAAGTGATATTAAAATATACAATCAAATGGTTGACGAATATAACAAATATAATCAAGAAAACGGAAATACCTTTGCCAAAGTAAACGAGGGAGAATACTCTATATATAGTGATTATATCGATTATGATAAAGATGGTGAATATTTTGGAAAAGAGGATGGTTTAAATGAATAAAAATGATGTTGAATTTTTGTTTGAAGAAGATGTTCAAGAAGAAAATCAAGACGAAGAATTCATAAAAGATCCGTCTTTAGATAATGTATTCCCAGATAAAGACATAGATATTGATCGGTTATTAAATAAATTTGAAGAAGAAACTAAAGATTTTGCTGAAAAAGAGGAAAAAGAAGAAAAAAGCGAAGTAAAAGAAAAAAAAGAACCAAAAATGAAATTATGGCAAAAAATAGTCGTTATTTTAATTTGTTTAGGTTTGATATGCGGTAGCGGATTAGCTTTCCTTTTATATGGGCCATATCCTAACTTTAGAAACTGGCTGATAACAACAGCCATGACTACGATGAATCATAAATATCTAGCCACTTGGTTTTATGATAAAGATACAATTGACGAAGTCATGCAAAATAATTATGTTAAAGAATCAGATGAAGAAACAGATTTAGATGCTATTAGTTTTGTCGATTATAGTAATTCTAAAGTAATGTATAAAAATAAATACGAAAAGGAAATATTAACTCATGAAGAGGGAGCAACTTTTAAATTGATTAACATTAATGAAGAGGGAATGCGTGGCTATTTAGTCGCCATATATGATCCTTCTAAAGTAAAAGTAGCTACTGCAAGTAATATGAATAGTAGTGGTGAAATGCTTACAACCATTGCTAAAAAAAATAACGCTGTGGTAGCTATGAATGCAAGTGGATTTTATGATCCGGGTTATGTTGGTAATGGTGGCAAACCCCATGGTGCAGTCATAAAAGACGGACAGTTAGTCAGTAATTTACCTAGATCTGGCGTTGGTGGCGGTATAATGGGATTTACTAAAGACAATAAATTTATTATGGGTAAAATGAGTGCCCAGGAAGCTTTAAATAAAGGTGTTCGTGATGCTGTGGAATTTGGACCATTTTTAATTGTTAATGGTGAGCCATCATTTATCAAAGGTAATGGTGGCTGGGGAACAGCTCCTAGAAGTGCAATCGGCCAAAGAAAAGATGGTATTGTTTTATTCTTGGTTATGGATGGCCGAGATTACTTAAATGGTATTGATGGTGTTGGTATGGTCGAACTTACCGAAATCATGATGAAATATGGCGCATACAATGCCGCTAACTTAGATGGTGGAACCTCATGTGGATTAGTTATCAATGGTAAACTTACAAATAAACCTGTTAATGGTAGTGGTAAAAAAACAACTAGAGCAATTCCTAATGCTTGGATAGTAGCACAATAATTTTTTAACTTTAATAGACATATATTTACAGTAAGGGTGTTATTTATATAATCGTTATTGATACTATTTGGTATAATGATATTACAAAGTAGAGGAGATGCTTTATGGCAAAAAGAAGAAAAAAGGGAAAGAAAAAAATATTTGTTATCATTTTTATAATCTTAATACTTGCTGGTTTTGGAATCTATTATTTTTATACCCATCCAGAAGAAGTTCAAAAATATGCTGAAAAAGTTCCTGTAAAAAAACTAAAAATAGTCGACGAAGACTCTAAATCAAGGCCAATCGCCGTAATGATTAATAATAATCATGTTGCTTGGCCACACGCTGGTCTTGATGATGCTTATTTAACCTATGAAATTTTAGCCGAAGGGGGAATTACCCGTTTGATGGCTTTATTTAAAGATAAAGATACAGAAAAAATAGGCTCTGTTAGAAGTGCTAGACCATACTATTTGGATTATGCTTTAGAAAACGATGCCATTTATGTTCATTATGGTTGGAGTGATCAAGCCAAAAGAGATATTAATTCTTTAGGAGTTGATAACATTAATGGCCTAACTGTCTCTTCAGTATTTTGGAGAGATAAATCATTAAATAAAGCCACCGAACATACTGTATTCACTAGTATGGAAAAAATAAAAGAATACACCAAAGAAAAAGGCTATGATAGAGATACAGACAAAGATTTACTTTTAAACTATAGTGTCGACGAAATCGACTTAAGTAAAAGGGAAGATGCGATTAAAGCCGATACCATTTTTATGAAATATTCATATTATACTACAACAAGCTATGAATACGATAGTGAAAATAAAGTTTATAAAAGATTTATGTCCGATACTCCACATGTCGATGCCGTAACTGGTAAACAATATACCGTTAAGAACATTATCATTACACCAATTGAAACTCACTCTTATGATTCTTATGGTAGATTAGAGTTAGACAACATTGGATCTGGAGAAGGTTATTTCATAACCGATGGATATGCTATTCCAATAACTTGGTCTAAAGATAGCAGGAGTAGTCAAACAGTTTATAAAAACATGGATGGTAAAGAGATAAAAGTTAATGATGGAAATACATATATTCAAATTACTCCACCATCTGAAGATGTTAAAATAGAAGGAAAACAAGAGGAAAATGCCGAATAAGTGCCAATTTGTAATTTACTTATAAATGTGGTATAATGTTTGGGTAGCTTTGAGGTGAAATATAATGAGTAGTCACAAAAAAGACTTACAATATATGAGTATAGTTAATAATATTTTAGATAACGATGAGTTTTTAAAGATTAAAAAAATAGAACATCATGGAATAAGTAGATTTGATCATTCTTTAAAAGTATCTTATTATTCTTATAAAATTGCGAAAGCCATGCATTTAGATTATGAACAAACAGCCATCGGTGGTTTGCTTCACGATTTCTTTTTAAGTCCTGAAAACAGAACTCAAAAAGACCGCATTAAGTCTGTCTTTGTTCATCCAAAACAAGCAGTAGCTATGGCTAAATCGCAATTTGAACTTACTAAAAAAGAAGAAGACATGATTAGATCACATATGTTTCCGATCAATTTATCAGTTCCAAAGTATGCTGAAAGTTGGATAGTTAGTATGGTAGATAAATGTGTCGCTGCTAATGAGTTTGCTATTAAATTTAGATTTAGACTTAAATATGCTTATAATTTATTCTTATTATTCGCAATAAGTATTATAAAGTTTTAATAAAGGACTTTATCAGAAGTTCTTTTTTTGTTATAATTTATTTGATGTCCATGTAGCTCAGCCGGATAGAGCACCCGCCTCCTAAGCGGTAGGTCGGCAGTTCGAATCTGCCCATGGACGCCATTTTTGTAATAATGTCCACTTTAGGGTTTTTTAATATATAGGGGGTATTTTATGCCAAAGGTAAATTATACTTTTGATAGTCAATTAAAAGATAATTTAGAAGATGAAACCATTAATAATAAGATTTTTAACGGAAACCAAAACAACATAAAATTAAAAAATGTCACATTTCAAGATTGCGTTTTTAAAGATGTTGATTTTTCAAACATTGAATTCGATGGAGTAGATCTTGTAAATGTCATATTTGAAAATTGTGATTTATCAAACAAACAATTTGATGAAAGACTTTTAAATGATGTTTTATTTAAAGACTGTAAGTTAATTGGTAGTAGTTTTATAGATAGCTTTATTAAAAAAATAGAATTTATAGGAACAAATGCCAAATACATCAATTTATCAGGTTCAAAAATAACTAATATTGTTATTAAAAATAGTGATTTTAGTGAATCTTCTTTTATAGAAACTAAATTTAAAAAAATAATATTATCTAATGTCATATTTACTAAATCAGAATTTATCAATACCCCTTTAAAAAATGTAGATTTCACCAAATGTGAAATAAATGAGACGGTATTTGATATGACGAGTGTAAGAGGTATGATAGTAAATCAATTTCAGTGCACAGAACTTGTAAGTTTACTCGGAGTAATTGTTGATTATATGTAAAGTAATATAAAATAATGGGTAATTATATACTTAGTGTGTTATAATTTAAATAGATACTGTAAAATTGACAGGAAAACGAATTTATATTAAAATATGAGTCAATTAAATGAGGTGATTTTTATGGACCATACACAAGAGTTAATGAAACAAAATGATGTTTTAAAAGATAGCAAAAAATATTTAAGCTATTTAGAAAATTTATTAACTAAAGATCCTGATAATGAAACTTTAAAAGGAAATGTAGACAAAGTAAAAAATAACATTCAAAAAATCGAGAAAAACATTTCAGTTTTAAATTCCATTGATAAATTAGAAAACGATTATTCCAATCATAATCCAATAACATTTCATTATGTAGATAATGATGGCACCTCTGACGATATTGAACTTACAAATAACGATGTTAATTATACAAGAGCTTATTGGCAGCAAAGATCCTTACTTGAATTAGAATATAATTACATCAATAAAAAGCCATTTAATTATTCGGGAAACTTAATTTCTTCTGATTCTAATGATTATGACAATGTTTATAATACTAAAAAAGATAAAATTCTCCATAAAAAAGCCGATATAAATCCAAAGAAACATGATATAAATGAAAAGACAAGTCAAAAACGTTTTGGTGCAACACGCTTTACTCCAAACCTTTTAGATTCAGAGTATGTAATATTTAAGAAAAATGGCTATTTAAATATCGTTGGTAATTTTACTAAAGAATGGATTAAAGATAATTTTTATAATTTAGAAGGCGATTTAGTCAAAGATAAAGATATAAAACGCATAAAAATATGGAATAATCTCAAATATGGAACCACACCATTAAATGGTTTAGATGTAAAAGTTAAATTATCTAAAGAAGATGGTAAACTAGAAATTATAGGTGATGTTGACCAAATTGAATATCACCATTGTTTAGAAAATTCCAAAGAACTTAAAGAGCCAAAACACTTGAAACAGCCAGAAAAAGATTTCTCGGGACTAGATATAATACCTGATGATAGTTTAACTCAAAAGACTGAACCTACAAAAGAAAGCAAAAAACCTATTAAGCGTCGTCATCCTAAACCATCTTTGCTTAAAAGAGCCAAAGAAAAATTTAGTAACCTAAAGACTTGGCAGAAAGTAGCTATAGTAGCTGGAGTAATAGCTGTAGCTGGTGTCGGAATAGTAGTAATTGGCCCACATATTATGGAGGGAATTAATAATTTAATTAATCCTGAGCACTTTAATACGGCAAGTAACCTCGTACATTCTACAGACGTAGTTAGCACTGTTAATGATCCCGCAGCCACTTCAGCAGCCGCAAGTTTAGATTATTCAAATATAGGTGGTGCGGGACAGGAAGTATATACAAATGCCTATGATGCCGTAAATAATGCGAATAGTGTTGTTTCAAATCAATGGTTCGGTAATAATCCTGTTGATGTATTTAATACAGCAACCAATAGTTATATGGGTTTAACCCCAGAACAATTAAATGACCCAAATTTAATGGCCCAGTTAGCTCAAGATCCAAACAACGCTGTACTTTTTGGTAATAGTATATCTGATGCATCTGGTTTTATGCCTTTAGACGAAGCAATTGAAACAATAACTAAAATTAGATAGGAGAAATTTATGGAGAATGGATTACACACAGTAGTGGAATTTGATTATAATGATAAATGGTTTGTTTTAGCTGAGCAAATTATCGAATGGACTAAATATAGCTTTTTAGTTAAAGTAAATGAAACAGAAGACGATTTTTTAGAAGAATATCAAGTTGTTAAAAGTTATTTTGAAAATGGTAATGAATATATGGATACCGTTAAAGGTGATGAACTTAAAAAAGTTGTACCACTATTAATACCTGACTCTAAAAAATATATAGATCACCCAGAAATGTTAAAAGAATTTTTAGGTGATATTGATGCAAAATAGTTTTGGAAAAGTCATTATCATTAAAAAAGAAGACTTAATTGGAATAGTTGGAAATATTGATGCTGTAAAATTATCTCAATTTTTTGAAGGTGTCGATGTTTCCGATTTATCCAAAGTTTTAATTTTTAATAATCTAGCTAAAGGAAAAAACCTACTTTCTACATTCGATGTCTTAGTTACTGTTGACAATGATGGAAACATTATTGATTTAGATAAAGATGTAGAAATTCTATATTCAGAAAAATCTAAAAACATTGCTATTTCTAATATTAACTTAGTATCTGACGAAATTTTAAAAAGACAGGAAGCATTAAATGAAAAATTAGCTCAGCTATTTGAATCTAATGGTATTACTAACTTTAGGTTGACTAGTTTAGGTAATTCCATTGCTTCTGGATATTCGATGACAAGAACAACCATGCCTTTATTACTTAGAAATTATACTTTAGACGAAGTTATGAAAGGCCACGACATTACTTTAGATAGGCATAGTTTTTCAAGAAGTCAAAATAATAATGACGAACACGTATATGATTGGATTATGACTAATATAAAAGAAACCGTAATGAATCAAATTAACCGAAGTGATTATAGTGGTGGACCTACAAGTATGATGACAAGAGGTATGACTGAAGAAAAACTAAACGAATTTTACCCATTAGAAATGAAAGAAGATACAGGTTTGATGGATTTAATCAAAGAATCTTCTGGTGATATGGCTAATGTAATAGTCTATAATGGCCTTACGGGTTCATTTTTAGATAATGTTACACGTGAAGGTAGAATTAGAGATATGCTTACCTTTGGGGTTAAACGTGATACTTATGGGCTTGAAGCTACTTTAAAATTTATTCAAGCAAATAACCGTAAAAATGGTGCGAATACCCAAGTCTATTTGTGTGGAGCTCCTAATTTCTTAGGACTTAAAATATCTGAAATAATTAATAGTAAACTTAAAAAAATAGCTCAAAAATATGCGAATGTTGTCTATGTTGAACCTGTTAAATCAAAGTTTTTCTATAAAGCCTTAGACCCTAAAGATGGTATGACTTTAGAGGAAACTCAAAACATTATCTCAAAAGTCCTAGGTTCACCAGATATTCATTATGACGAAGATGAGTATGCTGAATTAAATAATAAAATCACTAAAGCAATTATTGATAATTATGAGATAACTGCATCTATGATTAATGTCGATAGAGCCATGTATGATTTAAGTTCACATATTGAACTTGAAAATCCCGAGTTAAAAGGAAACTCTGATTATATTTCGAAATATGCTAAAGCTATTATCGAAAGAAATAAACCCAAAAATGATGATCAAGAAGCCGAGTTTTTAAAAAGGGCTCAAAAATATTTATTAACACGTTTACCATATGATTATCATTATGTAGGAAAGGAAAACATTAAAGAAGCAACAAAACAAATTTAAGACTGCAAGTCAGTCTTTTTCTATAAGGAGGTTGTTTATATGATTAAGACAAAAAAACAAGGTTTGCTAATCGTTTTATCTGGACCTAGTGGAAGTGGAAAAAATACTGTTTGTGACGAAGTCAAAAGGAATAACAAAAACATTTGGGAATCTATTTCTATGACTAGTAGAAAACCCCGTAAAGGTGAAGAAAATGGTAAGGCTTATTACTTTGTAAATGAAGAGGAATTTGAAAAAAACATTCAAAATGATAAGATGCTTGAATATGCCAAGTTTGCTGGTAATTATTATGGTACACCTAGAGAAAGTGTTCAAAAACATCTAGATAAAGGTGAAGATGTAATTTTAGTAATTGAAATCCAAGGGGCTTTACAGATCAAGAAAAAAATTCCTCAAGCTTTATTTGTCTTTTTATTACCACCAAGCATGCACGAACTTAAAAGAAGACTTACTGAACGTAATACTGAATCTAAAGAAAAAGTAATGGAAAGATTTGAAACTGCATATAAAGAAATAAATGAATTATCTAAATATAACTATGTTATTGTCAATGACGAAGTTAATGAAGCAGCTTCTAAATTAGAAGCTATTATTAAAGCTGAAAAATGTAGAGTTGATAGAATAGAAGAAGTATTTTTAGACAGTCCAGAAGAAAAAATACATGAAACTCTAGTTGACAAAGATTTAGAAAATAAAGTGGTTGATGTAAGTAAACTATAAAAGGGGGGGAATATGCGATTATTTATAGATAATTATTTGCAAGTTCGATATATTACTTTGAATAGTGATAAAATTTCAAGTGATTTGAAAATAATGGTTATTGGTGATGTTCACATTAGTGACATGCTTAGTAATAAAAAAATCGAATTAATTAAAAAAAGAATTTTAGAAGAAAAAGTGGATTATGTGTTTTTTGTCGGTGATTTAATTGATAGAATAGAAGAACTAAATAATAAAAATTCACTTTATAAACTTCATAATTTACTTGAATTTTCTGTATCTAAAGCCAAAACTTTTATAGTTTTAGGAAATCATGATTATATTCATAGAAAAAGTCATGAGAGTTATTTAAATAATTTTTTAAAGGTTATTAAAAATATTAAAGGTATTATTATTTTAAATAATAATATATATTATGATAATAAAATTTATTTAATGGGTTATACGGAAACTAGGGAGTATTATTTTAAGAAAAATTACGGTTATGATGCTTTTTATAATGATTTTTTAAAACATGATATACTTTATAAAAATATTAATAAAAATTTGTTAACAGTAGCGTTAATTCATTCTCCTGAATTTAGTAATAATGAAAAATGTTTAAGTTTATTAAAAGATTACGATTTAATTATATGTGGTCATACCCATGACGGTTGTGTACCTTTTGGAATTGGTAATTTTAAAAGAGGTATTATCAGCCCTAAAAAAACTTTTTTTCCCAAAAATGTTAGAGGCCTTAGAAAAATAGGTAATAATTATATTTTAATAACAGGTGGTATTGTTAAAATTCAAAAGTGTGCACCTAAGTTATTACATCCTTTAAATCACTTATGTCCGATGCAATTGGATTGTATTACCATTAGTGATAAAAATAACTTTAATTTAACTAAAAAATGGTATTAACATTTGATTTTAAAATTTATATATTTTGTAATTTAAAAATAGAAAAGGAATAAAAATATGGATAAAGATATTATTTTGATAAAACCTTCAAAAAAATATAAAGAACAGTTTTTGTCATATAGAAATGATTTTTATAAT
>CALVII010000040.1 GCA_944329465.1 uncultured Bacilli bacterium
AAATGGATACCTTTCTTTTGTTTTTTTATGCAATCTTTTTTTAATTGTTCTAAATTCATTTTCTAATCCTCTCTACACATTACTATTTATTGTTTAGATAATTATATCATTTATTCTTAAAATAAAAAAGATGGGAATACCTGTTTAGATATTCCCAATAAAAAAGCTAGGCTTAAAACCTAGTAAAATAATCAAAATTGGTAGCGAGAGGGGGATTCGAACCTTTAACCTATCGGGTATGAAAAAAGTTCTAATTAGTAGTCTAGTGTAAAATATCAAAAAATCCTTTATTTTTAAGAACTTTGATTATTTATAAAATTCGAGTGAGCTTGAATAAATTTGATTAAATATAAGTAAATTTGAATTATTTTTTATAAAAAATAACTAAAATTTAACTACAGATTTTTTATGGATATTTAATATTCATATTAGGTAACTAGTATAATTATTATATGATGATGTTAAAATCCTTTAAATATCAAGGTAAAATAAAAACTAGATATTGCTATCTAGTTAAATACATATTGGTAGCGAGAGGGGGATTCGAACCCTCGACCCTACGGGTATGAACCGTATGCTCTAGCCAACTGAGCTATCTCGCCATGTGACAAAAACATTATAGCAAATTCTTTTTTTTTATTCAATAGTTTTTTTAATTTTTATCATTAATGTTGTGTAGAGTTACAATTGATGTGAGATTAGTAGACTAGAAAAAGCAGTAAATTGTATAAAACATTAATTTAAAAGAAAAATTATATGAAAGAACTTATTCCACAATAGATTTTGTTAAGAGGGTTACTGTTTACTTTAATTATAAACTTCAAATAATTCAAACTAATGATGGAAATAAATTTTCTCATACTAAAAAGATTGATAGAGTTTATTCTCTAGATGTTTTACTAAATGAATTGAATATGGTAATGATTATTAATTAAAAAAATTTTTATAAAATTTAAGCCATTTTGAAAAAACATTTTTTTTTATGTTATACTTATTATAGTTAGGAAGTGTGACATGTATGGATTATTTTTTCTTATTTGTATAATAGAAATGATTATGCAAATAGTTTCAATTGTTAAGCTAAAAAAATTAAAGGATTTTAAATATTGGAATATATTTATTGGAATTACAATTGCAAGTTTTATTTCTGATGCTTTAGCATTTAGTGTTTTTACGGGTGATGATGCTTTAGATTTAGGTGGAGCACTTATAAGTGTATTTATCTGTGGTTTTGTGTTTGTTAGTAATTTAGTATTGTTATTAGTGGGATTGATAGTAAAAAAGAATATAAAAAGTATAGAAATAAAAACAAATATAAATTCAACGTTTATAGGATTACTATTTATATTATTTAGTGTAATTTTGCTTATAATTATACCCAATATAAATAATAAAATAAGTAATAATTCGATTTCTAATAATGTTATAGCTTATTTGAATAATAAATATGGTGATAATAATTTTGAAATAGTTAATGTTGAAAATGATTATTCATACAATGGTATAGTTCAAAAATATCATACTGGGTATGAAGTGACAGTATCATCTTCATTATTAAAAAATAATTTTATTATTTACATTTATGGAACAAATCCTAGAATAGTAAACGGTGTTTCAGAAAAATTAATTGAAAATTATTATAATGAAAAAACGAATGAGTATTTGTCACAAAAATATGATTTAGAATTTGATATGTCGGTAAAGGAAGAGAATATACCGAATAATTGTGGCCACATTCCAACATTTAATGAATTAGTAGATTATAATGCGATTAGTGATATTTATATAACGGTTAAAAAAAATAGTAATTATAACTATGATTTTGATGAGGATGGAAGAATTAAATATTTAAAAGATTTGTCGTTTGATTTAATAAAATACTTAAATATTTCAAAAGATATTAGTATTGATTTTCGAAGATGGAATGGTGAAAATTCATATAGTTATGACATTCAAGTATCAAATAATAGCTTAAAAATAATAGATGATAATAATAAAAAATACGAATTTGATATTAATAATTTAAAAGTAGAAGAACAATAAAATATATTCTATAAAATCTAATGAAAATTAGGTAATAGGATGACTTTGTAATGTTTTATTTAACAGTTTTCTTTTATATCAATTTACTTTATAGGTTGAAATTTGTAAGTTTGTAATTAGAATGGTGTATACATAAACTTTTCTTTATAAGGAAAAATGTGTTGTTACACCATCTTTTTATTTGTTATTTAGTGTTTAATGACACTTTTAAAATTTTATTATTAATTTGAATGTTTTTTTACTGCATTTGGTCTAAAAAATGTTTTTTAATATATAAGAAAAGTGTGTTTTTAAACTCTAAATATATATTTGTAAAATCATTTACAAATATAACTATTCATAATATAACAAATAAACTAATAAAAGAAAATGACATAATAGTAACTGAAAATTTAGGTGTAAGAAGTATGCAGAAGAATCACTATGTAGCAAAAGGACTAAATGAAAACCCAATTTCTGAAATAATAAGAGTACTTAAATATAAAACTAATTGGAATAATAAACGATTAATCCAAATAAATAGATATTATCCAAGTAGTCAGATATGCAGTATATGTAATTATCAAAATAAGGACGTAAAAGATTTAAGTATAAGGAAATGAGAATGTCCAGTATGTCATACTAATCATAACCGTGACTATAATGCATCAGTAAATATAATGTTTGAAGGGCTAAAAATATATATGAAAGAAATAGAACAACCCATCTAATCATAAATTTTGACAAATAAATATAAAGTAGGTGGCGATCATCCGAAACTAGTCTATAGAGGAGTCTAAGATTCTTATGAAGTAGAAAAAGTTTGCCGTGAGACAAGATAAGTCAAAATTTATTTTGACCTATGTTCTTATTAAATTGTTTTTAAAATGTTGATTTTTAAGGGAATAATCTATATAATTGAAGTTGGGTGGTGAATTATTATTTATGAATTTAAAACAGATTAATCAAAATATAATCGCAACAGATAGTCTGATTCGAGGATACGAAGATAAAAAAGAGGAAATAAAGATGAGACCTTACAAAAATTCGCATTTTTATTTAAGTGTCTTTATAGGAACAGCAGCTGGAATGTTTATAGCCAGTACATGTACTTTAGATAGTGGTGCGATGATTATAGGTGGTATGGCTGGAGGATTAATAGGTTTTAGTATACCTTATGTAATAAGACAAGTTAAGATTGGTGATTTAAATTATCAAATATATATGAATAATTTGATATTAAATGATTTAGACGAGAAAAGAGAAAAAATTTTAAATTTGAAAAAATAAACAAAAAGTGATAGAATAGCCACATTATATTTTATTTGAAAGGGAAATATATAAAAAATAAAAAGGGAAAAATTTAAGCAGTAAGGATAAAGTTAGGGAGGTTTTATTATGAGAATAGGTATTGATATTGATGGTATTATTAATAATATTGAAAAATTTCAATTAGAAAATGCTATTCCTTTTTTCAAAGAAAAATATAATAAAGAAGTGGTAAATCCAAATGGTTTTGATATTCGTGATATTTTTGGATTATCTGAAGACGAAGAATATATGAGACGTGAGTTTTGGAAACCATTTATTTTCGAACTTGCAAGAAAGGCTCCGGTTAGAAATGGTATAAAAGAGCTTATAGCTAAAATTAAGGAAAATGGAGATGTTCCTTACATTGTTACTGAAAGATATGCAACAGATAGAAAAAATGCTTGGGGAGCACTTCATAGAAAGTTTGTTAAGGATTATTTAAAAGAAAATGGTATTGATATTGACTTAGATAAGATAATTTTCTGTTCTGAAGGTCATAAGGTAGAGGCTTATAAAGAACATGAACTTGATATGGCTTTAGAAGATAATGTTCGAAATATTGATGAACTTTTAAATAATGCTATTCCTGTGGTGGCTATTGAAGCTAAATATAACAAGGATTATGAAAGAGAAGGAGTTTACAAGGTGGAAACGCCTTATGAAATTGCAGATAAAATTGAAGAGATTAGAAGTAAAAAGAAAGCTATAGAGAATGCTTCTAAGATTAAAAGACCAGGTGAATTTCCACCGACGACTGGTTTTGCTTCAAAGGATCAACCATGGCTTCAATATTATACGAAAGAAGAAGCGGATTTTGAAGCACCTAAAATGAAAATATATGATTATTTGTATGAACAAAATAAAGACCATTTAGATTCTATTGTTTTAGACGATAATTTTGGCAACACTTATACTTTTAAGGAGTTTTTCGAAGAAGTTACAAAATATGCGAAAGCATTTAAAGCATATGGAATAAATGAGGGTGATCATGTTATTATTGGTCTTCCTAATTTGCCTGAGACTCAGTTTGCAAAATATGCATTAAATAGAATTGGTGCTATTCCAGTAATGATTAATCCACTTTCTAGTAAAGACGAAATGGGTAGATATTTAAAAGAGAGATCATTAAAAGGCGAAAAACCTAAAATGATGCTTATGTTTAATCGTAGTTATGATGCTTTAAAAGATTATTTCTTTGATCCAGAGGTAGATATTAAAAAATATATCAACATTGGGGTAGATACTTTAATGAAACAACCACTTAAAACTGGTTATAAATTGACTGAAGGAAAAAATGATCCTGATCCAAAAGTGTTTGAAGGTATTTCTAAAGTAATCAGTTTAAATGATTTTATTAATCAAGGTGAAAACTATAAAGGTAATATAGATAGTGATTATAAAGAAAATGAGTGTGCAATAGTTTATTATACTGGTGGTACAACCGGTGCAGAAAAACCAGCTATGATTTCTAATGAAAGCTGTAATGCAATTGCAAAAAGTTTTAGTTTACTTATTACTAATTCTGGTGTTGGTGACGTTACTTTAAATGCAATGCCATGGTTCCATGTGTTTGGGGATAATCAGATTTTCCACTTTGCAGCTTGTCAAGGAATGAATAATGTGGCAATTGTCAAAATAGCTCGCAAAGATATTCCTAGTTATTTCAAAAAACATTATCCGGTTAAAAATTGTAATGGAGTTCCAACTTTCTTTAGAGCAATCTTTTCTACTTTAGAAGAAAAAGATTATAAGTATATCGATGGTCTTGCCAATACGATTAATGGTGGTGCGGCTTTAAATGCGGATGAAAAAGCAAAAATTAATAAAATATTAGCTAAAGCTGGAAGTAAAGCAACAATGACAGATGGTTATGGAATTACTGAGGGTGCTGGAGGAGTTATTTGGACATTAGTTGGAGCTGATGAACTAAATTGTATTGGCGTGCCAATTCCTGGGGTAATTGCTAAAATTGTTGATCCAGAAACAGGTGAGGAATTACCATATGATACTGAAGGTGAGTTATGCTTTTCAGGGGCTCCAGTTATGCTTGGATATTTAAATAATCCTGAAGAGAATGCTAGAGCTTTAAAAGAGGAAGATGGACGTATATGGCTTCACACTGGTGACTTAGCTAGATGTAATAGTGAAGGTAAATTTTACTATGTAGAAAGAAAAAAGAGAATGATAATTGTCAGCGGAGAAAATGTTTATCCTAGTAGAATAGAAAATGTTATTAAAGATAATGTACCTGAAGTAGAGGACTGTTATATATTTGGTGAAAAAGATAGTTATCGTGGTGAAGTTCCGATTGCTAAAGTTAAATTAAAAGATGACGTTACACCTTCTATAGATATTCAAGATAAAATTATGGATGTATGTCGTGAAAAGTTTGGTAACAAGAAAAATCATCCGGTTAGAATTGATTTTATAAAATATGTTCCTATGACTAAGAAAAGTTCTCCTGATTTTAGAGCTTTACAAAATGACGAACTAGTTATTCCTATAACAAAACCAGATACAGTTAGTAAGCTTACTATTTTAAAAGAAAATTATGCAAATAACCGTTTATATAAAAATTCTAAGGCCTTAGTTAGTATATGGTATAAGTATATAAATCCAGTTACGACTATTGGACTTGAAAATATTCCTACAAAAGGTGCGGGAATTATTGGTTTGAATCATTTGCACGTTAATGATCAGTTTCCACTTATGGTAAATGTCGATCGAATTATTTCATTTTTAGCTAAACAAGAGTATTTTGATAAAGCATTAATTGGTAAATATTATACTAAACTTGGAATGATTCCGGTTGATAGGTTTGGTGATGCTAATTATGCGAGAAAATGGATTGAAGAAGTAATCAATTCTGTTCCACTTGAAGATTTTGAAAAAGAAGAACCTATAATTAAAAGTGTGATTGATTATGTAGAGTCATTACCAGAGAGAACTTATTCAAAACCTAGTTCGATTTTAGAAGCTACTTATAGTCATGTAAAAGATGTACTTGGTGATAGTGAACTTGAAGGTGAGATAAATAGCCGTTTAGAAAATATACCTTTAAGTGGTGAAGAAAATGGTTATGGAAGAGCTCATAAGGCTTTTGTAGAAGCTGAAAATAGACTTAGTGATGGCAGGTTAATTGGTATTTTTCCAGAAGGTACTAGAAATAAAATGTTTGATAAAACCGGTAAATTTTTACCAATGTCTAGTAGTTCGGCTTTTTGGGCTAGAGAGTTTGGAGCACCACTTATTCCAGCGGCAGTTAATGGTAAACATAAGATTGGTGGTAAATTAACTTTACGTGTTGGTGAGCCGATGCATATTGATAAGGATTTAAATGATTCAGAAGTTAGAGAAGCTATGGCAGATTTTGAAAAAACTTTATATAATTTAGTTGTAACTAACTTGATAGAAGATAAAAATGGAGTCAACGTAGATTTACTTCAAACTATTATTGATAATGAATATAATACTTTATCAGAAGAAAATAAAAATTTACTTGCTAGGTTAAATGCTGAGCTTAAAGATAAAAAAGTAAAAACTTTAAAAATATAGTCTTTGGTTTAAAACTGAAGACTTTTTCTTTTCATTTATGGACTTTACTTTGCTTTTTGTGATACAATGTGATTATAGAGGGTGATGCATATATGTTGACAAGTATTTATTTTCAAATATGTAGTTTGTTTTTTATAGTTTTACTTATAATTATATATTTTTCTAAACAGAGGTTAAAATCGCTTGAAAATAATATATTTATTGGAACGATGATTGCTAATTTATGTGCAGTTATTTTTGATATTTTAAGTGTTTTTGCAATCTATTATTTAGGAACGGAGAGCATTATTACTTATTTTGCAGGAAAGATTTATTTACTTTGTATTATCGCTTGGATATTAACCTTATGTATTTATATTTATGCTATTTGTTATAAGAGTGCTAAAAAATATATTAAAAAAGTTACGGCATTTATAACGATAATATTTTTTGTAATAGGTGTTATAGTTTTTGCATTACCAATTTACTTTAATAACGAGCCTTATAAAATATATTCATATGGTCTTAGTGTTCAATCTGTTTATATGGTTACCTCAGTGGCTATTTGTATATGGATAATTATGATAATTAAGAATTTTAAACAAATAAAGAAAAAGAAATGTATTCCTATTGTTTTTTATGTAATTACTGGTTCGGCTAGTGCTTTGGTTCAATCTTCTATGCCGGAGATTTTAGCGGTTTCTTTTGTTGAGACTTTTGTAACTTTTCTTATGTATTTTACAATTGAAAATCCAGATGTGCAGCTTACGAGAGAACTTTATAGAAATAGAAAATTAATTGAAAAATCTAATCAAGATACTTCTAATTTCTTATTTAGAATGACTCAAGAGATAAAAAGACCGGTTAAGGAAATTATTGATGTGAGTACGAAGATGCAGCAGTGGGATGATATGTTAGAAGTAAAAGAAGGTATTAAGTTTATTAATAATACTAGTCTTAACTTGGATTATTTAATTAATGATGCACTAGATGTATCTAATATGACAACTAAAAAACTTAAGATTTTTGACAGTAGATATAATCCGGTTAACGTTTTTAAAGAAGTTAAATTTCGTTTTGAAAAACAAGTGCCAGAGGGAGTTAAATTTAATTTTTCAATAAGTAGTGTTATTCCAAATTATTTATATGGTGATTCTATTAAATTAAAGCAAGCAGTTACTTCTGTTTTAGACAGTGCGGCTAAACATACTACTTCTGGTGAAATTGATTTAGATATTAGTGGTATTGTCAAATATGGTATATGTAGATTAATTATAACCGTAAGTGATACAGGAAGTGGAATTAGTATTGAGGAAATAAATAATATACTTAGTTTGAACAGTGAAGAGTTAGCTAATATTGATTTAAGTAATCGTGATGGAAAAACACTTAATTTGAAAGAGGTTAAAAAATTGGTGTCATTACTTGGTGGTAATTTAATGGTTAAAAGTGAACTTGAAGGTGGTACAACTGTTAACATAGTGCTTGAACAAAAAATAGTTGAGACTAAGGAAAGGGCAATTTCAGAAAAACTTGAAAGTTATGAACAAAGTTTATATCATAACAAAAGGGTTATGGTCGTGGATGACGATGCAAAAGAACTTGCCCAAATTACAACTTTTTTAGAAAATCACGATGCGGAGGTTAGTGGTTCTTTATTTGGTAGAGATGTAATTGAAAAAATTGCTTCTAATATTAAGTATGATTTAATATTATTAGATGACGAGACATCTACTTATAGTGCACTTGAAGTGCTTAAGGAACTTAAGAAAAACAAAAAGTTTAATATTCCAGTAGTAGTTATGATAGACGATAATAAAGCATTTATTAAATTACATTATCTTCAGGATGGTTTTGCAGATTGTATTATGAAATCTAAATTAGAATCAGAAGTTGAGAGAATTATGAAAAGGTTTTAAGTAAGTCTTTTAGATAGGAGAATATTATGTTTAAAGATAAAAAAATATTTATTTTAGGTATGGGCAAAAGTGGGGTTTCAGTGGCTAAACTTTTAGCTAAAGATAATCATGTATTAATAACTGATGTTAAATGTGATGATTTTGATTTAATTAAAGAGTTAGAAGGTTTAGGCGTTAATGTAATTATTACTAAAAACCAAGAAGAAATTTTTGACGATAGTTATGATTATGTTATTAAAAATCCCGGAGTTAGATTAGATCATCCTATAGTTGTGAAGTCTAAAGAATATCATATTCCTATTTTAACAGAGTTAGAGGTGGCTTATAGATATTTACCAGAAGTTACAATAGTTGGTATTACTGGTTCAAATGGTAAGACGACAACAACAACGATTATTTATGAATTTTTAAAAAGTGCGGGATTGCCTGTACATTTAGCCGGTAATATTGGTTATCCTCTTTGTTCACAATTAAGCGAGATTAAAAAAGGCGACATTATAGTTACAGAAATTTCTAGCCATCAATTAGTTAATTTAGACACTTTTAAAGTAGATGTGGCTGTTTTGACTAATTTGTATCAAGTACACTTGGATTTCTTTGGAAATTTTGAAAACTACAAGATGAACAAATTACGAATTTTTAATAATCAGGACGAGAAATGTGTAGCTATTTTAAACAAAGGCGATAAGGAGGTTTACGATCTTACTTTGGGTTTAAAAGCTACTAAGAAATATTTTTCCTCTAAGGGTGATGCAGATATATGTATAAAAGACGGTAGTATTATATATGAGGGTAAAGAAATAGTTGATTTATCTGATGTTAGAGTTAAAGGCGTTCATAATTATGAAAATATTATGGCTGCCATTTTAGCGGCTAAAGAGTTTAATGTATCTAATGAGATTATAAAAGAAGTTTTAAACAATTTTGCCGGCGTAGAACATCGCATTGAGTTTGTGGCTAAAATTGGTGGCCGAGAATTTTATAATGATTCTAAGGCAACTAATGTGGACTCGACGATTACAGCTTTGAAATCTTTTGATAATAATGTTGTACTTATATTAGGTGGCCTTGATAGAGGACATAGTTTTGAACCGCTTTTACCTTATTTAAGCCACGTTAAGCATATAATTTGCTTTGGTGAGACAAAAGATAGAATCAGTGAGTTTGCTAGTAAAAATGGTATTGATGTAACTGTTACTGATAATTTAGAAGAGGCTGTTCATGCAGCTTACAACATCTCTTTAGAAGGCGATACAATTTTATTGAGTCCGGCGTGTGCTAGCTGGGATCAGTATAAAAGTTTTGAAGATAGGGGCAATGAATTTAAAAATATTGTTAGCAAGTTAGCTTAACAATTTTTAAGTCGTTACTATTTACAGCTTAAAATGATATAAAAAATATCTGGTTAAAATAACTGGATCTTTTTATTATGGCTAAATATGAAAGAGTATATATAAAATTATTATCCAATAATTAAAAAAATATCTATAATAAAAAGGATTTTAGTAAAAAATGTCGTATATATATAATAGAAAGGAAGATGGTTATGCATAAAAAATTTTATACGGCAAAAATCGATGCTATGTTTAAAGCTATCTTTTGTAATCCTAATAATACTGAGTTGTTAAAAGGATTAATAGAAAAATGTTTAGGTGAAAAAATAGAAGTAATAGAAATAAAATCTCCAGAGGTAGTTAAGAAAAATATTTATGAAAAAGGAAAGGTTTTAGATGTTTTAGTATATGCAGGTGATAGATATATTAATATAGAAATTAATAGTAGCTATTATAACGGTGTGCATAGAAAAAATAGTGCTTATATTTTTAATA
>CALVII010000041.1 GCA_944329465.1 uncultured Bacilli bacterium
CTATATTTGATTTGTAACGATAGCGAAGTGGATACACCTGTTCCCATCCCGAACACAGAAGTTAAGCACTTCTACGCTGAAGATAGTGTATGCGAAAATAGGACGTTGCAAATCTTTTTTTGTGTATTTTTATTTATATCACCCCGGTTGGGTTTTTTTATTTGACTTTTTTTTAATGTTATTTTATACTATGAGTAGCTTTAGAAGGAGGGTTATTATTAGAACTGTTTTTGTTTGTGATTTAGATGGTACTTTATTAGATGAAAATACTAATTTGCATGTAAAACATAAAATTAATGAGTTAATTTCTTCTTATCCAATTGTTATAAATACTTTACGTTCTCCTGCTGGAATGTTAAAGGAACTTAATGCAAATTACGTAAAATATCCCTCTATTCATTTTGGTGGTAGTTTAATTTACAATACTTCTTTAAAAAAAACTTTGTACTATAAGTCTATTTCCAAAAAATCATTTTTGCGGTTTATAAGTTTTTGTGATATTCACAAAGTTTCCCATCGTATTATATATGTTTTTAAAGATGGAATTTCTTCTACTTTGACAACTTATGAGAAAGGCAAAAGCTTAAAACTTGAAAAAGGCTTATCAACTTCTGTTTTGTCTATTCCCTTTGAAAAGATTCCATTTGCTTATCCAGTTGCAATTTATACTAAAGATTACGTTAATATATTGGAAGATATAAAGTGTTATAAACAAAAAGGTATTAATTTATATGTTTCTTCTGAAGTTGATAAAGGATCAGCAACTTTATTTTTAAAAAAAATATTAGATATTGATAGTTTAGTGGCTTTTGGAAATTCGTCGGATGATTTTTCTATGCTTGATATTGCCAATTATTCTTTTTATGTTGGAAATAATAGTTCTAAATATCGATGTATTGAAATGTTTGAAATACCACAATTAATTATGAAATGGGTTGATAATGATGAAAGTTTATGAATATATTTCAAAAAAAATAAAAGAAAATGGTGTAACTAATGTATTTGGTGTTCCTGGCTCATATATAATGCCGATATGGCAAAATATTGATATACCAATTACCTTATGTACACATGAGGGTGATGCTTCATACATAGCTTCTGCTTATTCTAAAAGGGCTCAAGAATTATCTGTTGTTTTAGTTACTTCATCACCAGGCGTTTCTAATGCTATTAGTGGAATTGCTTCAGCCTATCGTGATTCAGTACCTTTATTAATTATTTCTGGTACAACATCAATATCTTGTCAAGGTTTAGGAGCATTTCAGGAAGAAAGCGATTATGATCGTGCTTTTTGTAGTGTGGAAATTACAAAACCAATTGTTAAGAAAAATTATATTATTAAAGATGTTAATGATGTTGAAAAAGTGTTTAATGAGGCACTTGGGTTAACAACTATTGGGCGGCCTGGACCAGTTCATATTTCTATACCAGTAGATATACAAAATATGGAAATGGAATTAAATACTGTAAATATATATGATAAATCTGCGGCAAAAAAAATTTATTACCAGCTTTTAAAATCGAGGTTTTAACCCCATTAATTATTATAGGTGGAGGGTGTTATAAAAGAGAAGATGTTGCTTCTATTAATCGCTTTTCCAATAAAATTGCAGCTCCTATTATATGTTCTATGAAGGGAATGTCTTATATTGAGGATAATTCATTTTCTATAGGTTGTGTGGGTATGGGAGCAAACGAAGAAAATATTGATTTTATAAAAAAGTATAAACCTCAAAATATTTTTTGCTTTGGAACATCTTTGTCAAAAAAGGATTTTGAAAGTATCTATGAAGAATTACAAGATGCGAATTTATATATTTTCTCTTTAGAAGATAATTATAGTTATAAATTTACTAAATATAATTATTGTAAAACTCAAAGTATTAAATTTGTTGTTGATTATTTATGTAAAAATGTTTTATCAGCAAATGACAAAACAATATATCAATTAAGAGATGATATTATTGAACTAAAGAAAATAAGAGAATTAAAATTAAAAGAAAGAATAAAAAAATCTGGCTTGATGGCACAAAGTATATATTATATTATGCGTAATGTTGATATGAATACGATAGTGAGTGCGGATGCAGGAAATCACTATTTGGATGCTATTAATTGTTTTACTCCTAGGAATTATGGAACGTTTTATATAGATGCTGGACTTGCTGCAATGGGAAATGGAATCTGTACCTCTATAGGTGTTGCAGTAGGAGAACTTGATAAGCATCATATTTGTATTACAGGTGATGGGTGTATGCTTATGAATGGCACTTCAATTTATACTGCAAAAAAATTAAATTTGCCTATTGTTTTTGTTGTTTTTAATAATTGTTCTTTAGGAAGAGTAAGAATTGGCCAAATGAAGGAGAAAAAGTTTATAGGATCAGATATATTTGGTTGTGATTTTAAAAGGTTTGGTGAGAGTATGAATATAGATTCTTATCAAGTAGAAAATCTTAGTCAATTAGAGCAGGTTTTTGACTTAATTAAAAATAAAAAAGAAACAATATTGATTGAGGTTATTTGTAGTCATAATGAAATACCATTAGGATTGAAAGGATGATATATAATAATGAATATAGTTATTACTGGTGGCTCTGGTGATATGGGAAAGGCTATAATTTCAGAAGTAAAAACAAGATTTCCAGAAGCGACAATATATGAAATAAATAGAAATATAGATAAAAATACGGATTTAAAAGGTGATCTTTCAAATCTTTTAGATGTGTATAATGTAAGTGCAAAATTAAAAAAATTACAGATTGATGTTTTTATTAATTGTGCGGGATGGTCAGAGCCAGTTCCTTTTGAAGATTTAACTGTTAAACAGATTAATGATAGAGTAAATATAAATTTTTATTCACCCTTATTATTTATGCAAGCGGTACTTCCTAATATGAAAAAAATGCATAAAGGAGTAGTGATTAATATTTCTTCTGTAACAGCTGTTACGCCTGTTCCTAATTTACATATATATAGTGCTAGTAAACGAGCATTAGATTCAATTACTGTTAGTCTAGCTCTTGAATACTCTAAATATGGTATAAGAATAAATGGTATAAGGCCAGGTTCTGTAAAAACTCGTGCGGCTTCTTTAGGTAGATCTAAACTAGGAGAATTAAAAGGTTTATCGGATGACATGTATGAAAAAGAAATGAGTCGTGAAAATGGCTATGATAGATTATTAGATCCAAGTGAGGTGGCTAAAATGGTAGTATTTTTAATTTCTGATGACTCTAGTGGTATAAATGGACAAATAATTAACGTTTGTGGAACAATGGAGGTACATTCATGAGTGATTTTAATTTGATTTTAGATTTGTTTGAAAATAATTTAGAAATAAATAATGGTATATATATACAAACTTTAAAAATTGGAGAAAAGGCCCCAGTAGTTGTGCATAAAAAAACTGCACAATTAACTTATGTGCTTAAAGGAAAGGGGATAGCTGTAATTGATGGTAAAGCGATTAAAATTTCTAGAGGTCAAAGAATTGATATTATGATGAATAAAACTCATTCCTTTTTTGCTACTAATGAAGATTTATTGTTATTTCATGTACATATTCCATATTATACAGTTGAAGAAGATAGGTTGGTTTTACAAGAGGATATTAATTTAAATCGCCAAATTGATATGATGGAAAATGTTATTATATGGGATGATAGATATTTATTTAATAATTTAGATGATGATAGTTTAATTAAAAATAAATTTGAAAAAATAAACTCTGTTTGTTCTTATCATGTGGTTGATAAGTTTGAAAGTGACTTGTGGTTGAAAAAAATAAAGGGGCCACATCAATCTTATGTTATAAGTATAGGTACTAGACCTCAAAAGTTTGGTAATGTTGATTTGAGTATAATGCCTAAAAGAATAAAAAATGATAATGGACAGTGTGTGGATGTTGTTTTGTCGATTGAAGATGAAACTGCTTTGCAAAATATAAACGATAATGTTAAGAAAATAACAATTTTAGAAGATTTTGTTGTTGAGGGTAAAACTTTATCAAAAATAATAAGTATGATTAGAAAACATACAATGGTGCCTATTGAAATAATTGTTTTGGGTGGGTTACAGCAGGCTATTAATACTTTGAAAAGCAAATATGATTATCTTAAATTTACTATTTGTGGAAAAGTGGTTTCTGGTATTCCTATTGAAGATGCGACAGTTTTATTCGTTAGTGATTTGCTTAGAGATAATAAAAAAATGTTAAAAAATCGTCAATTAATGATTAGATGTTTTCCAGACTGTTATGATACAGTTTTAGATATTTTTCATGATATAAAAGGATTAAATAATTGATAAAATGAATAAAAATAAAGTGGCTGTAATTATTATATTATATAACCGAATGCCAAATGAAAAATTAATATGTTGTATTGAACAGTTAAAAAAACAAACTTTGCAACCACAGATAATAGTTTGTGAGCAAAACGATTTTAATGATGCAAATTTTGAACAATATTGTTTAAATAATAGTGTTGTTCATATAAAAGCGAAAACTGATGAAAAATGGCAAGGAAATATGGGATATTTAAAAAATTTAGGTATAATATTTGCAGAGGCCGATTATCTTTATTTTTTGGATTCTGATATTTTATTAATGGTCGATAATTATTTAGAGCAAATTGTTAATTTTGCCATAGAAAATGATGAAATTATTTTTGTACATCCCAAAATGTTAAGACTAAAAGGAAATCAGGAAGGAATGATTAAAGATATTTTAAATAATAAATCCATAAATATATTTTTAAACCATATTAATAATTGTTTTTGTGATTATAATTCAGATACGGGTTTTTTGAACTTTAATTACAAAGAAAAGTATCGGTTTTTTAACAATTTAACTCATGTTAGTATTTCTTCGGAAGAGGATAAATGGTTATTAAATTTTCATAGTGGAGGTATATTTGTAAAAAAAAGCTTGATAGAAAACCTAGGCGGTTATAGTCAAGTATATTATCACTGGGGTATGGATGATATTGATACTCAGTGGAAATTAAATGAAACTTATGGTGCTAGAAATATTTACGAAGTTTTTTCTGATTTATATGTTATTCATTTTGAACATGAAACTTTAAATGAAGGGACAGATCATTTGAAGAATAGGAAAATTTTTAATCAACGTCGAGAAGAAGGGTTAACTGAAGCTATTAATTACGATATACAATGTTTTAAAAAATTAAGAGAGGAAGTAAACAAAAATGTTAGATAGTTTGTATCCTAAGTATGTTTTTATCGAGTTGACTAAAAATTGTAATCTTTATTGTATCATGTGCCGAGAGAAAAAATTATATTTTGATGATTGGTACATGAGTGATGAAATATTAGAAAAAGTTATGAAAACGATTGTTCCTCATGCTGAAGTTGTCGATTTGCGTGGTTGGGGAGAATCTTCATTAGATCCTAGACTTCCAAAACTTATAGATAAAATATCACAGTTAGGGAAAAAAACAGTTTTATATACAAATTTAAATACCCATAATCCATCTTATTGGAAAAACATAATTAAGAAAGGAACTTTTTTAGCCATTTCAATTGAAAGTGGTAATAAAGAAAATTATAAAAAAATTCGTCGAGGCGGAAATCTTGAAGTTGTAAAAAATAATTTAAAGGCAATTATTGAAGAATGTGATAAAAATTCTACTTTTCCGAGGCCATTTTTTACCACGGTTATTTCTGAAAAGAATGTTAAGGAAATAAAGAGTTTAGTTGATTTTGGGTTAGAAGTTGGAATAAATGAAATTGAATTAAATCCATTATCACGTCCTTACCATTTAAATAAACCTCTTGGCAGATGGTTTGGTGTTTTACCAGAATTTGAGCATGAAACTAATTGTTATTTAAATGATGCTTATGAGTATGCAAAAGAAAAAGGAATTAGTATAAAAGTTGCTGCCAATTTGTATCATGAAAATTCAATGAAATATAAAAAATGTTGTCATCCTTGGGATTATTGTTGTATATGCACAAATGGTGATGTTAGTTTTTGTGATCATTTATTTCATAATACTAATGCTATTATGGGAAACTTAAATGATGATGATTTTTATACAATATGGCATAATAATAAGTATGAAGAATTACGTAAAATGCATGATGAAGGTATTTATAATCAATTGACAGAAAAAGGATTAGAGTGTCAATGGTGTTCAAAAAATAGGTATGGTAATTTGGAATATCTAATAGGAAATGATTCAAGAGCTATTGATTTAAAAATGTATTTGAAGACGAGAGAGGTCAAGAGATGAAAGAACGTTATTCATGTTATGATAATGATAAAATGAAATCAATGTATTGTATTTATTTAAATAAATGGTTAAATGGAATAAGCTACGAATATGATTATTGGCATCAGTATTTAGCAACTAAAGGAAAAAAGTATCAAGAACTTCAAAGTTTTGAAGAGGTAACATCTTATGATAAAAAGTTTCATTTTGAAGAATATGCTTTAAATGAAAATGTGAAAGTTTTGGATGTTGGTTGTGGTCCTTTTTCTACTATTGGGACAATATCAGATGGGTTTAATGTTGAAGTTACGGCGGTAGATCCTTTGGCTTATTTATATAAATTTTTAAGGAATAAATATGAAATTAAAACAAAAGTAGTTCCTGAATTTGGGATGGTCGAAGTTTTAAATAGAAGTTATAAGAAAAACTCATTTGACATTGTTCATATGCGTAATGCTTTAGATCATTGCTGTGATCCTTTATATGGTATTTTTAATATGCTTTTTGTGTGTAAAGTTGGGGGAAAAGTGATACTTTTTCATCATCAAAATGAGGCAGAAGCAGCGGAATATGAAGGTTTTCATCAATGGAATTTGATAACTGCTAATAATGAGTTTGTAATATGGAATCATGATTTGCGAATTAATGTTAATGAAGAATTACAAGATATAGTTGATGTGTATATCGAGCGGCATAAACCTTTAGATAAAGTAGTTTTAACAAAAAAACGCGATTTTAATTTAAACACTAATGATTTAGATTTAATCTTTTATGAAGTAATGATAGAATTTATCCTTAAAAATATAGTGAAAGGAAGTATTAAAAAGTGAGAATCTTAATGGTTTCTAGTGGCTATTATCCTAATTATAATGGTGGTGTCGAAGTTATAACCAGAGAACTGGCTGAAGGATTAGTAGCAAGAGGACATGAAGTTTGCGTTATATATTCTTTTAATGAAGATTCTGAATATACATTAAAAGGGGTTAAAGTGATATCTATTAGTCCTAGAGGTTTTCCTAAAATTAAAATGTTTCATTTTTTTAATAGATTATTACAATTATATAATCCTTTTAATATTAGAAAGTTTAAAAAGATTTTTAAAGAATTTAAACCAGATATAGTTCATTTACATATGGCTCGCGCTTTGAGTTTGTCTATATTGAAAGTTGCTTTGGATTTGAATATTAAAACTATAAGTACATTACATGAATATTTTTCTTTATGGAATTTCAACCCTTTTTCTGGTATGGAATATATTAAAGTTAGTAAGGCCCCATTTTATCTGTTTCCATTAAGGCAAATCCAGAGACAATTAACAGCTAAAGTGAACTATGTAACCGCGCCGATTGAAGATATTATACAAAAATATTATGATGAGGGATATTATCGAGATGTCCCTACTATGGTAATTTCTAATGCTTTAAGAAATGAAGTAAATAATGCATGTGTAAAAAAGTTTACTTTAAAATTTAAATTTTTAATTTTATCTAGGTTAATGCCTTTTAAAGGAATTGAACTTTCATTAGAAAGTTTTCATAATTTAAAAAATGACAATGTTGAATTGCATGTTGCAGGTTCTGGTTATTTAGATAAGTTAGTGTTGGAGTATCAAGCTAAAGATAAAAGAATATTTTATCATGGCTTTGTTATGGGAGAAGAAAAAGAAGAATTATTAAAAAATTGTAATTGTTTGTTATTTGTTGTTGATGACTTAGAAACATTTGGTCTAACGGCATTAGAAGCTTTACAGCATGGAATGCCTGTTATTGCTTCAAATGTTTTAGCAACTTCTAAGTTAATTAGTAATAATGTTGATGGTTATGTTGTTTATAATAAGACACAAAACGAATTAATTAAAGCCATGGAAAAAATGATAGCTAGTAAAAATTATGAAAATATGTCTAAACAGTGTATAAAAAAATCAAGAGAATTTGATTATAAAAATATGATAGATAATTATTTAAGTTTGTATCATGAAGTATTGGGGGATGATAGTTGTGAATAATAAGTGTGCAGTAGTTACTGGTGGAAGTAGTGGAATAGGTTTAGCTGTATGTCATAAATTTTTGACAAATGGTTATGTTGTGTATAATTTGGATTTAAAAAAAAATAATGATAAAAAAATTAATACAATAATATGTGATGTTTCACAAGAAGATCAAGTTATAAGGGCAGTTGATGAAATAAAAAAACATAATAGTGAAATTGAGGTATTAGTTAATTGTGCTGGAATATTTTGCGATAAAGTTCGCGGAGAGATATTTAGTATTCCTATAGAAGAATGGAATAAAGTCATTAATGTTAATTTGACTGGAGTGTTTTTAGTTTCTAAATATTTTGTTCCATTGCTAATGAAAAGCAAACATGATGTCTCTATTATTAATATCTCTTCTGATCAAGCTATCTATCAAAAAGCTGGAGGAGGTCCTTATGGTATCTCTAAAGCAGCTGTAAGTGCATTAACTAAAACTTTAGCAAAAGATCTTGTTAAATATGGTATACGAGTGAATGAAGTTGCTGCTGCTTCTGTAAGAACTAATTTTATTAATAAATATTTTAATGAACGGAATATGGATGTTGATGAAATATATAATAAGATGGCTCAACAAATGCCTTTTGGGTTGATAGAGCCCGGTGCGATTGCTAATGCTGTATATTGGTTAAGTTCAGAAGATGCTAAAAATATTACTGGCCAAACTTTATTAATTGATAGTGGTTATTTATTATAGAGGTGTTAAGATGACTAAAATAGATTATATTTCTTTGTTTAAACAAAAGAAAAGTTATAAAATTACGAATGAAGATATTCCTAATGTGGATAATCCTTTAATTATAGGCTGTTTGGATTTGCCTATTACGACGATGTGTACTTTAAAATGTAAAAATTGTTCGAGTTTGATGCCTTATTATCAGCATCCTACGTTATTTAGTACCGAAGTTATATTAAAACAATTGGATGTGTTATTTAGTGTTGTAGATAAAATACTTAGGGTAAATGTTTTAGGTGGTGAACCTTTTTTACATAAAGATTTAGATAAAATAATAAGAAAATTATCTCCAGATAAAGTAAAAAAAGTGTTAATCATTACAAATGGTACCGTTGTTCCTAAAAATAAAGAATTATTATTGGCATTAAGGCAAAAAAATGTCGAAGTTAGAATTAGTGATTATAAAAGTGTTTCTATTAATATGATTTCTTTAAAAGAGCAATTGGAAGTTAATATGATTCATTATACAATAAAATCATTTGGTAAAGATTCGTTTAATTGGTATGATTTTGGTGATTTTTCTAATAGAGGAAGGACTACCGAGGAATTGAATAAACAATATTTAAATTGTGATGTAGAGTGGGGAAGTATTATTGATGGAAAGTTGTTTCCTTGTCCAAGAAGTGCTCATGCAACTGATTTAGGACTTATATCTAATGATAGTTCTAATTATATCAATATATTTAAATTGTCTAGTGATAAATCACAATTAAAAAAACAATTAGAGAATTTTATTATAAACGATAAAGCTTTTAATTGTTGTAATTACTGTGACCGTGGAACATCTTCATGTAAAAAAGTAAAAGTAGCAGAGCAAATAATAAGCATTAATAAGTAAAAAATGTATTAGTTTTGGCTAATACATTTTTTCATATTCATTTTCTTTTTTTTCTTCAATACATAATTTATACATATCCACACCCAATATTAATGATAATCTCCATA
>CALVII010000042.1 GCA_944329465.1 uncultured Bacilli bacterium
CTTTGCACGCAGGGGGTCAGGAGTTCGAGTCTCCTATTCTCCACCAATTTGATAGTTTAGCCCTTATTTTATAAGGGCTTTTATTTTGCAATATCATATTTATATCATTGCTTTCTCCATAAAATTTAAAGGAAATGTTGCCGTTTCTACTATTGATAAAATGTTAGCAATTGATTTATTTAATTATCAAGTATCTAAAGAAAATAAAGAAAAAGTAAAAATTTTAGTTTATGAAAAGCTAGAAAAATATTTCAATATATTGTCAATAGAAATAGATGTGCGTAATTATGATGATAGTGAATTTATAAATGCTTATTTAAAGAAATCATAAATTTATTATAATTAAATTATAGTTGATATAAATATTTCAAATCATTATATTCTCCCCTTTACTTTTTTATTAATATATTAAAATTGTTAAAACTACATTGAATTTTATAACAAAAAGTGTTAATATGTTTTATAAATTATTAGGAAGCAGAAAGTTTGCTACTAAAACAATTTATTTACTTACATTTTATTTCATTTTGGTGGCAAATTATATATTTTTGTCGCCTTTTAATTTATATGAGAGGGAGGAGATTATCATTATAGAAAAAGATTTAAACAAAATATTAGAGATTTTAAATGTCATAGTAAAAGATCAGCAGTATTATGATGATTTAACTTTAATAAAAGATTTAATTGTGAAAATAAATCAAATGTTAAATAGTGAGATTAATATTACTGATGATTTTCTTGATAGGATGGAGAAAGATTTAAATTATTTAGATCAGAAATATTTTGCCCAATTAGTATATTCAAAAAACGAATATGTAGAACTAAATGATGTTGTAAGGATATTTGCTCCAATAAAAAATTATTATAAAAAGAAAAATCATGAGATGTATGTAAAGAATTTAAGAGAAGAAAATCGAAAAAAAAGAGAGGAAAATGGAAAAAAAAGACATGTGAGAAAAAAACTTACATTTACTGAATCTACGAAGAATAAGTCTAGAAATACTATCTCATTTTTTAAAGGAGTATTAGAAAATATTGACTTCATATTAAATAGTAATTTTTATGCTGTTGAAGATAAAATGAATTTTAATAAATTAAAAGAGAAAATCGAAAGTTGGTATGCATCATATAAGGAAACAAATACTCTTAAAGATATTGAAGTTAAAGATTTAGAAAACATCGATCTTGAAATAACTGATTTTTTTGATAAATATATAATTAAAGAGCCCGTTAAAGAAAATTATGCAGAAAGATTGTTATATGATTTTGAGCATTTAGAAGAAAATTGGAAACAAGAAATGTTAGGAGGAAATAAAGATGGCAGATAAAGAAATTAAAGTACATACAGATAAAAAGGGGAAGAGACATGTGGATATATATAGTGGTGATCCTAGAGGAGAACATTCTTCAGTACATATAAATATAGATCCTAATACTGGTAAAGGAACTATTGTAGATACTACAAGTGGCTCAAAAGAAACTACTGATACACAATGTTATTTAACTACTGCTTGTATGAAACATTTTCAGGATGAATTTGATGATAACTGCTACGAGTTAACTGTTTTAAGGTGGTTTAGAGATAATTTTGTTTCAGAAGAAGATATTGATTTATATTACGAAGTTGCACCTACAATAGTTGAAAATATTAATGCATTAGAAGATAATGATAAAATATATGATTATATATATAACCACATTGTAGAGGCTTGCGTTAAGGCTATTGAAAATGGTGACTATGATTTTGCATACAATAGATATAAGAGTAGTGTTTTAGCTTTAAATGAACAATTTGGCGAAAAAGAAAAAGAACAAGAAACTGGTTTTGTAAAGAAACTTGGTGCTTTACATAATAAACCAGCTCTAGCTTAATATCATTTTTATATCACTTTTTCCTTAATTTTTATAAATTTACTTTAAATTATTTTAAACTTAAATAAACTAAAATGCTTAAAAATAAAGGGAAAACAAACTTTTTAAATTTAATTAAATCATATAAATAAAACTCCTATTCTCCACCAAAATGATAGTTTAGGGGGCTGTGATGAAATGAAATAATTTCATTACAGCCCCTTTTTAGTTTTTTTATTTTACCATAATTAGAATATTGTTCTCTTGTATCTTGGATTTCTTCTTTATTTCTTAAATGGTTTAATTCCATCTATATCACCTCCAAAATTGTTATTATATTAACATACAATCATTACTATTGCAAGAAATATTTAATAACCTATTATATTTATTCATTTTTCAAATAATGACAATTGCTTCACATGATTAGAACTTTCAGGATATGTCCATATATTAAGCTTACCCTTTGCATGGATTTTTTGATTTAATTTTTGTACATTTTGTAAAATCCAAGCATATCTTCCAACTGCATACTCTCCTAAAATATATTCATAATTATTTTCGCTTTTTACTTTGTCTATAAATGCTTTTGTCATGTATACACAGTCAATTAATTCTGCTTTACATATGATGTTTCCATAATTTAGTTCTATATTTTCTAACAATTTTAAGACTTTATTATTATTTATCTTTTTTAAGAATTTTTTTGATTTTCCTGCATGTATATATATTTCTCCTCTATATTTTGTTTTCCAGCTACGAGTTTCTATTTTTTTCGTTCCGTGCATTATAAATGTCGCATATGGCTCTTGAATTGTTAATACCTTCATAAAATCTTCTCCTAAGTGTATTAAACTTATCTGATAATTCTCTAAATTAAATTATCATAAGCTGTTTTGTAAATAAGCATATTGATTTAATGCATTTTTTCTAAAGCTATATTTCTTTTACTTAAGTATATTATGTATTCTTTATTTTGTCTATAATGTTAAAAAAAGAAGCTTTTTTATCATATATAATATCAAAGTGTTTTTGAAAATAACTTAGTTTATTATTATCTTCATAATTTAAAAAACCAATTTTTATAGTTTTACTATTTTCTTTAACACGCATTAAGGTGTCACCTACATTATCACCAATTAAAATTACTTCGTCTTTTTCTTTTAATACATCTTTTATTTTTGGTGGTACCTCAAGCTTATCTTTATTTAATGAATGAATTATCTTATTTCTAAGTGATTTTATTTGACCATTTTTGAATCTAAAAATGTTGGAAAGTATGTAGATGTTTTTATAAAGACAACCGTGTTTTTTTAAAGTACCTTCAATTATGTTTGAAATTCCAGCTGATATGATTATAACTGGAATGTTATTTTCATTTGTGAATTTTAAAAATTCAGGCACTCCTTCTCTTAAAACAATTGATTTATCTTGGCTAATTTGATTTAAGTCCTTTTCCTTTAATTTATATTTAACTAAAAGCTCGACGTGTTCTTCATACCACTTACGCATAATTTGATTTTTAGTTTCATAATCTACTTTATCGTCTTGTTCTATTTTGAAATAATATTTATGATTCTCCCTACTTTCTTTAATATAATTTGGAGATATATTAGGTATTTTTGATAAAATCCCCCAACAATTTTGACTATCTATAGTAGTTATGGTATGGTCGAAGTCTGCAATAATATATAATTTATTTAAAGAAATTTTTTTGTTCATTTTATCACCTATAGTAAATATATGATAAAGCTATTTACTTAAAACATATAACTATTCACTTATATGTTTTTGGTTGCTTTATTTAACAATTATTGTTATATTAAAATATAGTGTGGGGCGACGATTATGATTAATTTTATCATCTGCGATGACAACGAGTTTTTTTTAATGGAAATTTACAAAGTTGTCAATGATTTTTGTTTGAATAAAAGAATAAATTTTGAAATACATGTTTTTAAAAATTATGATAACAATTTTTTTGATATTGTAAGGCAGGAATTAGACAATAAGGTATATATATTAGATATTGAAACACCAAGCGGTAATGGAATTGATGTGGCAAAGAAAATAAGAAATAAGGATTTAAATTCTTTTTTAATTTTTATAAGTTCATATACAGCGAAATATATTAACCAGGTTGTAAGTAGTGATACAATGTTTATCGGTTATATTTCTAAGCGTAAAAATTATCATGAGGAGCTACTTAAAAAACTTAAAAAAATTTTTAAGTTAGGATTTCAAAAGAATATAATTAGATTTAAAGATCAAGGGATTATATATACCTTTGATATGCGAAATATTATTTATATCGAGGCTGACAGCAAAAAAAGAAGGAGTATTATTCATACACAAAGCGGTAAGACTGAGGTAAGACTAACTCTTAAAAAGTTGATGCAAGTGCTGGACTATCGATTTGAGTATTCACACAGAAGTTGTATTATAAATCACGAACAAGTTTTTTATATTGATACTATAGTTAAAATAATTAAATTTAAAAACGGAACAACCATCAATTTGTTATCGGATAGTTTTATTAAAAAAATAAGATTACAGCAAACACAAATACATTTCATGTAAGAAATTATTGATTTCATGTAATTTTTTTTGTTATGTGCTAACAGGGGTGAAAAATTATGTTACAATCTTTTTTGTGGTAAAGGTTGTGATAACAGTAGATAAGTTTTATTTAAAAATTTAGTAGTAGAAGGGGTAGTAAAAATGCTTAATTTTACAAAGTTAAGAACAGCAAAAACTTTAAATGAGATTTATAATGAAATGATAAATGGTCATAAAAATAAAAGTATTTATGATGGTCTTTATAATAAGTTTATCAAGGATATATTAGGTTACAAAATAATTTATAATTTAACTAGTAATGATATTGATTATTTTTATATATATCTAGCTAAGAAAACATATGGTGGTCATTTATATAGTGAAAAATATATCAAAAAGATTATGAACTTACTTAAAAAAATATTTGACTATGCTATTGAAAAAGAATATACCGATATCAATTTGGTTAAAATTAAATTATATTTTTTAAAAAATCATTGATTAAATTTTAATTTATCGCTATACTTAATTTAGGTGATGTTAATGAAAACTAAATTTTTGGTGATATTTTTGTTTTCCACAATATTATTAACGGGATGCAAGAGCAAAACACTTAATTGCACTAAAAATGAAGAGATGACAGCTGGTAAAGCTACAGAAAAACAAATCATTACTTTTAATAATAATAAAATTAGTTTATATGAGGCTGAAATTAGTGTTACATTAAATGATGATTATGAAAATTATGCTGAATTGTTATTAAAGAGTTTGGAGGATCCTTTTAAGAATTTTAAAGACGAAAAAGGTATAAAATATAAAGCCAGTCAGAAGGACAATAAGATATATGTTACGTTTAGTGGTAAATATAGTGAAATGAGTAAAGATGTCCAAAAACAATTAGGTATTTCAGACAATTATTCTTTGAAAGAGATAAAAAAAGAACTTGAAGATGACGGATATATCTGTAAATAAACACCATGCAATGGTGTTTATTTAGTAAAAAAAGGCTTTTTCGCCCATTATTTTAATCCAACTTCTTTGAAAAGATTATCAATTGTAGCTGTATCTTCAGTATATCCACTAAGTTCAGTTGCAACTTTTTTATCTTTAATTGCTAAAGTAAGTGGTGTTCCCCAATCCGAATTTTCACTAAAGTAACTTAGTGAAGATAATATTTTTTGAACATCGTCTTGATCCATAGTGTCTATTTCTAAGAAGTAAATTGGAAGATTATTTTCACCAGCGTATTCATTCATGATTGGTAAATACTGAGCACAATATCCACAAGTTGATTGAGTAAATATTACGACAAATGGTTCGTTACCATTATATAGACAATCATACTGATCGTAAGTCAATCTTGATAGATTTTCATATTCTTCGTCACTTGTAGCATTACAAGCGAATTTAGCAAGTCCTGCATCTTTTAAGAAGTTATAGATATCTTCACTACTGTCCAATTTTTTATCCATACCACTTATAACTTTACCATCTTCAACAACAATTAAACTATAATTATCAAAAGAAACTTTATCATTTTTTAACTCTTCTTTGATATCATTTAAATCAGTGTTTGAGACTTCGTCATTAAGATAATAAACTCCAACATTGATTTTTTCTGCTGCTTTATTAAGTGCCTCTTTTTCTTTATCACTTAATCCATCAGAGATGGCAATAGCAAATTTACCTGAATTTTTAGTTAAACATTCATATTGTTTATAGTTTACACTTGCAAGTTTACCATATTCCTTATCGGCCTTAGTGCCACAAGCAAACGTACTATCAGATTCTGGCCAAAAAGCTATAACTAGGATAATTGCAATTACTAAAACTATGGAAATAAAAAATATTAGTAGTCTCTTATTCTCATTCATATTATGTACCTCTTCTTTCCTTTTATATCATAACACATTTACTATTTTTTAATCAATAATATGATGTGAAAAATTAATGAAAATGCTTATTTTATGGTATTTAAAAAAATTGATAACTAAAACTATTTTATAGTAATATCAATTTTTTTTTCATTGGAGATTACTTTAGATATTTTTTGGATATGTCTATCCATATGATGATGGTGATAATAGTTTAAAAAAATTATTATTCTATTATTTTTAATATTTAAAATATCTGGATAAGCGATTATTTTTCTCTGTTTACTATCTATATAAGTATAACATTTTAAATAAGGATTAATTTTTTCTTTGATATTTGCTATTTTGTTTTTATCAATTTTAAAAGATACTATTTTACTTGGAATTTTCATTTGCTGTAAAATGTTTATTTTTTCTCCATTATCAGCATTTAAATCATAAGGTAGTATTTCTTTACAGATTTTTTTTAAGCGATAGTTTTTTTTCATATCATCTAAATAATAGACATAAGACCACATATTACTTTCACAACATATTTCCTTTGAGATTTTATATATTTCACCATTTTCACTAACAATAATATTAGCGTCATAATATCTATCTTTAAAAAGTTGATTGGCTTTTTCTTTAATTACATTATTAATTGGAAAAAGAATGTCTTTTTCTCCTTTTATAGTTGTATACCAATAGGCTATATGCTTACTTAATGACGATAATAATTTATCATTATCCATACTAAGTTTCATTCCTTTCTATATATTTAATGTATACAAACTATAACATGTCTTTTTGTATGTCTATATATGTTTGTTTTAACGAAGTATTTTATATACTTTAAATGACCGATTATGTTTTAGTGCTTTCTTATTTCGTTTATATGGATAGTAATATTTATGTTATATTTTTATATATTTTAATATGAAATATATTATTTTAATAATTAAAGGGTTTATTATAGGAACTGCTAAAATTATTCCAGGAGTGAGCGGAGCTATAATAGCTATAGCTTTTGGGGTTTACGAAAGACTTGTCAGTATTATCTCAAAGCCCTTAAAAATAAACTTTAATGATTTAAAATTTTTGTTTTTTCTATTAATTGGAGCTACTCTAGGGATTGGAGGTTTATGTAAAGTTGTAAAGTGGTGTTTAAATGATTACTATCTTCCGACTATGTTACTATTTGCCGGTTTGATTTTTGGAGGAATACCTGAGATAACTCAAAAAATTAAACATAATAATTTAAACTGGAAAGTAGTTTTGGTTTTTATAGTTTGTTTTGTTTTTGTTTATTATTTAATTAATATTAAAGTGGTTGACAGCAATATTACCCAAAGCAATTTTTTATATTTTTTAATAGGAATAATTGAATCGGCAACGACAATTATTCCAGGAATTAGTGGTACAGCAATTTTTATGGCTTTAGGGTGGTATGATATTTTACTAACGATTTTTGAGAAGATGGCTAATTTTAGCATCGAAATAACAACATTATTCATTTTCTTATCTGGTTTTATAACTAGTACAATTATGATAGCAAAACTTATAACTTGGTTATTTAAAAAGCATGAAGTACTATCTTATACTGGGGTTTTAGCTTTTATGAGTGTTTCTCTAATAATAATGTTAGAAGATGCATTTAGCTATAGTTTTTCTATTTTTGAATTTATTTTAGGAATCTTTTTGTTTATTTTTGGATGTTTTGTAACTAAAAAAATTAATAATTTTTTTAGCAAGTTCTAGAATTTAATTCATATTATTATTTAGAGGTGACAAAATATGGAAAAGAAATTGCCAAAAGTATTTGCGAATAAAGTGGAAAGAAAATCTGGAAATAATGAGGATTTATATTATTCACATGGTAAGGTTGAATCTCACGAAGATAGAGCTTCTAAAACTCTATCTCCTTTAAAAGGAAAAAATGTCAATCAAAAGATTAATGAAATATTTAGTTCAAATAGTTATATCTATAAAGCGGATGTTAAAATTACTTTAAAAAGCGGAACAGTTAATAAAAGAATTGTCGGAAGAAATACGACACATTTAATTACCATAGATAATGAACTTATTCCTATAACTGATGTTGTAGATATTGAAAAGAAATAATACTATATAAGCAATTAAGAGAATGTTGCAAATAAACAAAAATACCATAATTAAAATGGTATTTTTTGATGGATAAAAATAAAATTTTACCTCAAAAAACTAACTTACCATGATAGTATATAAAACATTACTTATGTTTGACACTTCAAAATACCGCATGATAAAATTGGAATATGGTGATTTTATGTTAAGTAAGTTTGAATATAGTAAAATTTTCATTGAAAATGATGAAATATTGATATGTCCAATATGTAAAAAGAAATTATATCTTAAAGAACATTCATTGATGTGTGAAAACGTGCATAACTTTAATCTTTCAAAAAAAGGTATTACTAACCTTGTTTCACGTAGTCATATTAAAGAAAGTAAAATATATAATTATGATTTATTTTTCAATAGAAGATGTTTCATTCAAAAAATGTTTTATCAAAAATTATATGATAAAATTGTCCGCATTATAAATAAACATTTTAATAAAAATATAAATATTTTAGATTTAGGCTGTGGAGAAGGTGCTCATACAATTAATATACTAAATAATATAAAACCAAATTATAAGTATTATGGCTTTGATTATTCAAAAATAGCTATTCAAATGGCGAGTGATTATAATTCTAACAATAGATTTTATTTCGTAGGTGATGTTAATAATATTCCTATTAAAGATGATTCTATCCATTTAATTATTGATATACTTTCACCTTATAATCAATTAGAAGTTAAAAGGGTTTTAAAGAAAAAAGGTTTATTTATTAAAGTATCTCCAGGGAAAAAGTATTTAAAAGAACTTAGGCTAGCTACCGGCATATCTATTTATGATAAAGATACAGAAGTTG
>CALVII010000043.1 GCA_944329465.1 uncultured Bacilli bacterium
GAACCAGTAGAAACAATAAGTGTTATTTCTGAACCCTCTTTTAAGGTTTCACCAATTTCTGGATCAGTTCCAATAACCTTATCCTCATCAACTTCATCACTAGATTCTTTTTTAGTTTTTCCACTAACTTCAAAACCTTTATCTTCCAAAGTAGTTCTAGCTTGTTTAACCGTCATTCCTTGAACATCAGGCACTTCAATATCAGGTTTATCAGAAATTCTTGGCCATAATATAAATACAAAAAGTAATGCTGCAATTAAAACACCAACAATAGTCCCAATTACAATTAAAGCTTTATTCATTCTTTTATCTTTTTTATCTTCAGCTTTTTCCGCATTTCTCAAAGTCCTTCCACCTATTGGTACTTCATTATCACTATCATCAAAATTCTTTTCTGGATATCTATATTTAACCTTTGGTTCATTAAATCTATCCTTATCCAAAGCCGTTTCTAAATCCTCATGCATATCCCATGCCGAGTCATAACGGTTTTTAGGATTTTTAGCGGCTGCTTTCAATATAATGTTTTCAATAGACTGTGGCATTTCAGGATCATATTCACAAATACTAGGAATCGGTTCATTCATGTGTTTAATAGCCACTTCTACTGGATTATCTCCTTTAAAAGGAACGTGACCAGTAACTAGTTCATACATCAAAATACCAAGTGAATAAATATCACTCTTAGTAGTTGCAGCTCCACCATTAGCTTGCTCAGGCGGTATATAATAAACCGTTCCCATCACACTATTGGTCTGCGTAAATTCACCCGCATTTAAAGCCACCGCAATACCAAAATCCATTATTTTAACTCTACCATCTTCTAAAATAATAACATTTTGTGGTTTAATATCCCTATGAATAATATAACTCTCATGTGCATGAGCCACCGCACTTGTAAGCTGAAGCATAATGTCTTGTACTTCTGGTAAAGTTAAACTTCCTCTTTTTTTAATCAACTGTTTTAAAGTTAATCCTTGAACATATTCCATAACAATAAAATACTTACCATCATCTTCTCCAACATCATAAACCTCTACAATATTAGGATCATTTAAACTACTAGCCGAAATAGCTTCTCTTTGAAAACGTCTGACAAACTTTTCGTCCTCAGCTAAATCCCCTCTTAAAATTTTAACAGCTACTCTTCTATCTAAAATAGTGTCCAAAGCTAAATAGACATTAGCCATTCCTCCTTCGCCGATTGATCTAATAATCTCATAACGATCATTAATCATTTGTCCCCTTGTTATCATTCATTCTCCTCCTTTTTTAAATAAGCAACTGATATATTATCCGTGCCACCTCTATTATTAGCTTTATTGATTAGTTTCTGTACTTTCGCATCAATATCTATATTACTATTTAAAACGCTTTCAATCTGATTACTATCAAGCATATTAGTAAGTCCGTCACTACAAAGCAATATCGCACTGACATCTCTTTCGACATCAAATACATCCATCTCAACTGATATATTCGCCCCAAGAGCCCTCATTAAAACATTTTTTCTTGGATGATCCTTAGCTTCATCTTCAGTAATTTCTCCTGATTTCACAAGTAAATTTACTAATGTATGATCATTTGTTATTTTATATAATTTTCCGTCCTTAATCACAAAACCAGAAGAATCACCAATATTTCCAAAAAGCAAAAACTCCTTAGTTAAAAGTGCCATCACCAAAGTAGTGCCCATACCAACACTCTCTGGATTATCTTCAGTATATTTATAAAGTAACATATTAGCTTCACTGACAATTTCCTTTAAAAAGTTTATTGCCTCCTCCTTATTACCAACCGAAGAAGTATCAACAAATCTTTTACCAATATGGGTTATTGCAATCGAAGATGCAATCTCACCACCTTTATGTCCACCCATACCATCAGCCACAGCCATCAATATCTCACCAGATGTATTTTTAACAATCGTCACACTATCTTCGTTGTGATCTCTGACTTGACCTGGATCGGTTAAATACGAAAATTCCATTATCTTCCCTCCTCAAAGTTTGAACGTAATTGTCCGCAGGCCGCTGATACCTCACTACCAAACTCCTTGCGAATAGTCACATTTATTTTGTTTTTTTTAAGTATATCATAAAAATGCATAATCTTATTTCTATCTGTCTTTTTAAACTCTATATGACTTGTCTCATTATAGGGAATTAAATTAACATAAGCTGTCATACCTTTAAGTAATTTAGAAAGTTCTAAAGCACATTCATCACTATCATTTATTCCTTTAAGCATAATATATTCAAAAGTGACCTTCCTATTATTTACTTTTAAATAATCTTTAACAGCCATCATTACTTCTTTCAAAGGATAAACCTTATTAATCTTCATTATTCTATTTCTAATATTATCATTAGGAGCGTGCAAGCTAATAGCTAAATTAACCTGCCTTTTTTCTTTAGTAAATTCTTTTATTTTAGGAACTATCCCACAAGTCGATACCGTTATATGTCTAGCTCCAATAGCTATTCCATAATCACTATTTATAATATCTATAAATTTCATTACATTATCATAGTTATCAAAAGGCTCACCAATACCCATTAAAACAACATGTGAAATTCTAATCTTTTGAACCTCTTCAATAACTAATATTTGACTAACCATTTCATGTACTTCTAAATTTCTAATTTTTTTAAGTCTACCACTTTCACAAAAGGCACATCCCATATTACAGCCAACTTGGGTTGACACACATAAACTATTGCCATAATCATGATTCATTAAAACCGCTTCAATTTTATTACCATCGGATAATTCAAATAAATATTTATGAACATCCTTTCCATTTTGAACTTTTAAAATTCTTAACTTTTCTATCTTAAAATCTTCTTTCAATTTTTCTATAACTGATTTTTTTAAATTAGTCATATCTTCAAATGAATTAACCCTTTTTTTATAAAGCCAATCGTATACTTGAATAGCCTTAAACTTTTTTTCACCGATATCAGTAAAATAAGTTTCTAAATCTTTTAGAGTCATGCCATATATATTCATAGTGACCACCTTATATTTAATTATAACAAAATATGAACAAAATGCCAAATAAATTTGGCATTAGCTTACCTCACGGTAAGCTTTTTCTACTTCATAGGAATCTTAAACTCCTCCATAGACCAATATCGGATGGTCGCCACCCTAATTAATTTTATTTTTTACCAAAATTTATTTGTTATATAGCTTGTTCTATTCCTTTCATATATTTTTTTAACCCTTCAAACATTATATTTACTGATGCATTAAAATCTCTATCATGATTGGTATGACACACTGGACATTCCCATTTCCTTATGCTTAAATCTTTAATCTCCTTATTTTGATAATTACAAATATTGCATATTTGACTACTTGGATAATATCTATTTATTTGAATTAACTTTTTGTTATTCCAATTAGCTTTATATTTAAGTACTCTTATTATTTCAGAAATTGGGCTTTCATTTAGTCCTTTGGCTATATAGTGATTTTTCTGCATACTTTTTACATCTAAATTCTCAGTTACTATAATATCATTTTCTTTTATTAGTTTATTTGTTATATCATGTATCATGTGTTTTCTAGCATTTTTTATTTTCTGGTACATTCTTTGTATTTTAAGTTTCATTTTATATCTGTTTTTACTTCCACCTTTACATCTAGCTAAACCACGTTGTAAGCCTATTAATCTTTTATTATTTAGCTTAATAGTATTTTCTATTTTTTCATTATAACTTGTTACTATTAAATCTTTGATTCCTAAATCTATTCCTATTATACTTCTTGGAATAAATGGTGGTCTAATTAAAGGCTCTTCTATTAATACACTAACATAATATCTTCCAGCTTCTTTTTTTATAACCGCACTTTTAATATCACCTGGTATTACTTCTTTATTTCTATATCCTCTTATTTTTACTTCTTTGAGTTTTGGAAGTGTGATGGTCTTATTTTTTAAATCTAGTTTTATAGAATTATAATGATTGCCTTTATAACTACTTTTAATATTATTTGTTTTATATCTTTCATGTACTCCTTTTGCTTTAAATTTAGGATAACCACTGCCATTATAAAAGTTTTTAAAAGCTCTTTCTAAATCTAACAAACTATTTCTTAAACTCTGGCTATCTACTTCTTTTAGCCACTCTTTTTCTTTAGATAGTGATGGAATTAATTTTGCTTGGTCATATGCACTTTTACTTTTACCTATTTCTTTATATTCTTTGATTTTATCATCTAAAAAATAATTATATACAAATCTTGCACACCCTATAGTTTTATTAATTAACTGTTCTTGCTCTTCGGTTGGATACATTCTAAACACATAACCTTTTAATATTTGCATACCATCACCTTCTATCTTTTATGTATTCACTATAACACATACTATTTATTTTGTAAAGTTTTTTGCGAACAAATGTTTCTAACTACTTGAATTTTATTTTTGCAAAGCAAATTCTTAGTATATAAAAAAAATAACAGAACCCCATTATATTTTTATTATAAGTTCCATTATTTTTTTAATTCAAAACATTCTATTTGACATATATTTACCTATTTTATAAAATTCATAGCTATACATATAACAAAAAATACTACACCAAGAAAAGCTGTTAATCTAGTAATGAATAACTCTCCGCCTCTTTCTTTACGGTTTGCAAACAGTTCATCATTACCTCCCATAATATTACTATCAGGGCTTACCGCTTTACCACTTTGTAAAAGTACAATTGCAATTAATAAAATAGATACAATAATTAAAAGTATTTCCATAGTATCCCTCCGACTTCTAATAATTTACCATAAAAGCAAAGAAAAATCAACCACATATCTTTTTTTCATGTTTTATTTTCTTTTTTCAATATCTTTTAATAAAATAACAGAACTTAAGTATCAATTTAACATTATTTATAAATGATATATAATATACGCTCAAAAGGAGATGTTATATATGTATAACCAATTAGTGAAATTTTATAATCAGGGGACAGTAAAAGATGATAGAGGAAATTTTTATATGCTTCAAAAAAACGGAGATCAATATACATTTAGTGATATTTTAAATACTGAAAATGAAATCAAATAATTAACTAATATATTAAACAATTTAGAAAACATACTTAATAAAAATAATTTAGAACGTATTGGCTTAGGCATTGATCTTTTCTTTGCATTAGATATAACATTTAGCGTATCATGGATATCACAAATTATTAATGTATCACCTACTATCCCAACTATTTTAAGTGGCTTTAAATTATAAATTTTGAAACACCAAACACCAATACTCAAACTAGCGAAAACACTCAAGAAAAACAGTATGAACCATCCGCACCAAAAGTAGAAGTCCTATCTTTACATAGTTAAAAATAAAATTGGAGAATATTTCCAATTTTATTTTTCTTTAATATGAATTAAACCTTTGTTAATCTCTTCTAAAGCCCTGCCCATATTCTTTGAACTTTTATATTCATTTTCCTTCATTTGAAAATAGCCTGTCTCATCCATTTCTTTAGCTCTTTTAGAAGCAATATTAACAAGTAAATATTTCGATTCTATTTTTTGAAGTAACGCATCGATTGACGGATATATCATAACCATACCTCCTAAAACCAATATATACCAAATTATTTTAAATTACAACAAAACCGTGTAAATTTGACATTATTTAACAGTTTTCCGAAGGCCATCTAATACTTCAAACATCGCATAAGTATCCTGGCTACAGTACTCTATTAACTTTTGATACTTATGTTTATAATCCAAAGGTAAAAGCTTTGGAAAAGAGGCATAAGTAACCATGGCCTCTACTCCGTTGGCTACCTCCATACCCTTATAAGTTAAATTGGAAAATAAAGGCAAAACTTTTTTAATTGAAAATGATCCATCCATATTTGGGTTATAATAATTAAACATTTTAGCCTCTTCTAAAGAATATCCCAAACTCTCATACAAACTAGATTTAGTTTTCACTACATTCATTAAGTCAAACACGTTATCTCTAATTTTTAGTAACTTGTCTTTATATTCAGGAAAAATATAAGCAAGCTCTTTTAATCTTGTTTTTTCAAAAGAATCATTATAAACCAAAACCATTTTATCACTAGGAATAAGTTCACACATATATTTAACTAAATCTAATCTGTGATCTTTATGATCAGGAGCTAAATAACCATAGTGATCTTTTTGCTTATCACAAACCCCAGGTTCTTTTTCAATATGCAGTGAAAATTGAAAAACCGACTGTGTATATGGCCTTTCCCCTTTATACCTTGGAAGTGGACAAGGAAAAGTTTCAAAATCCAAATGATAAAGTGGATATGTTATTTGTTTAATTCCGTCTTTAATTTTTTTCTCATTAACATAAGGTTTCCCACTGATTACACATCCTTTTTGAATTTTATTTTTTTCTCTATTTAAAAATTCATCTGGGACATCAAGCATACTAACTTTACCATCATTAATAAAATCATATATGCTATACTTAACATTATTGTTTTTAAATCCAAAATTATTATTCATATAAGAAAATATAGAATGTTTTTCTGGTAATATATCAAAACAAAGTGGACAGTATTTACACTTAACTGTTTTTTTATACTCACAGTATTCACCTAAAGGAACCCTAGAAACATTTAAATCACTAATATATTTATTGATTTTTTTACTATCTAAATATATTTTATCCATTAAATCTCTAGTAATGCTAGTTACATCGATATAAGAGATAATATCTTCGCCATCTATAGTATCATAAATAGGCTCTGCATTTTCATACTTTCCATCAAAGACATAATTACTATTTAAAACCGCTAGATAATATTTAATGTTTTTATTTTCACCATGGTTTTTCATATCGTTTTCTATGATAAACCTTTGAACCGCAACATCGTAAATATAATGGCCACAGCTAGAATATCTATCAAATAGTTTTTCCCTATTTTTCTCATAAACCTTTAAAGGCATATAATCTTCAATATTTAAATTTAAATCCTCAAGCAAATAATATATTCCATCTACACCTTTTTTAAAAATAGAATAATCCTTACTTCCTAAAGATAAATATTTTTTAGTTGTTGTAGCTTTAACTTCAATAATATTAATACCATCTTCATTTTCATTATAAATATCGACATAACATAAATATCTAATATTATCTATAACTGCATCAAAACTTTCTTGGTTATAGGTAGTTTTAGAAAATTTTAATTTTCCTTTAAAATATTTAGAAGCAAGTTCACCAGCCAAAATTTCCACTTTATTATAATATGGCATCATAGTTTCCAAATGTTCATTTCTAACATCTATTAAATCATTACCTTCACCATCAAACATATTACCCAAAAGTTCCATAATATGTTCTTCTTCCTCTTCTTTTTTATAATCCTCTAACTTAACCATACTGTCTAATTTTTCTTTTTTCAAATCGTCCAAAGCTACATATCTAGGACATCTTGCATAATTTATAAATTTTGTTTTAGTTATTGCCATAATATCACCTAAAATAATTATACATCTTTTGACTTTTTTCTAAAAGAAAAAAGTGCGTTAAGCACTTTAATTAAGCTAATTTCTTTAAAGATATAAGCATTCCAAATCCACTAATAAATAAAGCGATATAAGCATATGCAATACTATCAGAGGTTTTTGGGTTTACTTCTTCGTCTTTTACTTCATTTTCTGGTAAATCTACATTAGGAAAATCAGGAAAATCTACATCTGGATTTTCTACATCAGGTTCTTCCACCTTAACTAATCCTTTAATAGCGTTTTCAATAGCTAAAGCCATATCATTTACATCAGCTTGATCTAAAAAATTCTTACTATAATCGATATTTTGAATAAGGTTATCTAGAATTTTCCAACTTTCTTCAGTATATAAAGTACTATCTATTGTTATAACCTTAGCAACCAATTCTTTAACTTTAGAATAATCTGCGGCTTTAATTTCTAAATTGCTATCCTCTGCAGGAAATATATCACCAATAATTTGACCACCATTAATTACTATTTTTGTTCCAACTCTATCTATAATATTACCAGTAATTTTTCCACCATCAATGGTTAGTTCTGGATATTTTGTTCCTTGATAAGAATTATCTATTTCAATCAAAATTGTACCATTTATAATCGCATTATCATCGATGAACGTTGTTGGTTTTTTATAATCATCACTCCAACTTAATGTATAAATAGAAGCAGCTCCTTCTACTGCATTAACAGTTCCACCTCTAAATTCAAGTGTTCCCCAGTTTTGAATTCCACTTCCACCTTCAGCATTAGTACTAATAGTACCACCATTCATATAAATAGTACCATTGTCATCATTTTTTAAAGTAATAAAATCACTAACGAGTTCTCCACCATTCATGTAGAATGTTGCTTCTAAATTTCTAATACATGAACTATATCTTGAAGTACTTTCAATTTTTCCACTTTGCATATAGAAAAAACCACCATTGTTATCAACTACATACCAAGAATTATTACCATTAGAACCTTGTACTCCAGCTTCTTTAGAACGGATTAATGTTGGTCCTTCTAAAGTAAATGTACCTTGATTTAACACAGCTCCTTTAGCATGTGATACATTATCTACTGTACCACTTCCTATAACTGTAAGATTACCATTATTAGTAATCGTATGTTCCCCATTTTCATTCGTTAAAGTATAACTACCTAAATCTAAAGTTACTGTTGTACCATTAGAAATAGTTACACTTTCCGTAACATCAG
>CALVII010000044.1 GCA_944329465.1 uncultured Bacilli bacterium
GCCTATTTTTGACCTCCTTATCAAGTTCATTTATCATTAGTTTTTGGTTCCACCAACACTACTTGACATTGAACCTTATAAATTCCAAATATCATTATTTTTTTCTTCTGAAGAATTTTCAGTAGTTGTACCAGTTACATTTTCAGAAACTGGGTTTTCAGTATTAGACACAGGATTAACTGAGTTTTCTGTTACAGTCTCAACATTAACTGGAGTATCAACAGAAACATTGTTAGTATTCATAGATGTATCGTTATCTAAAGTCTCCACACTCGAAACCACTGAATCAGGTGTAACAGAAGACACACCATCTGTAGATGTATTAGACATTTCATTCACTCCTGTATCTTGGATATTGCTTACTTTAACTTCTTCAAGAGGTTTACTAACTTCTGGCATTGTCATCCAATCATCTGCCTTAACCTCATTAACTATAGGTTCAGGTTTTACATCTTCTACCTCAGTTTCTACCGAAACCGGCTCCTCTTTTTTTTCTTCTTTATCTTCTTTTTTAGTTTTTTTCATACTCTCAGTTAGATAACCAATTAAAGCTAAAACAAAAACAATTGAAGCTAAAACAACCCAAAATATCCAATTTGAAAATATTTCCATAAAATTGCTCCTTCCTATTCTAAACACATAATAACATTTTTTTGCTCATATTTCAAGACTATTTCTCTAAATAATCTACTCCTTTAAAAGGTTCGTCAAAAAGTAACCCCTCATATTTTCTTTGTCTTAAAGCCTCATATACCATAATAGCTACCGTATTTGATAAATTTAAAGCCCTAACTTTATCAGTCATCGGTATTCTAAGACATGTATCCAAATGATCTTTTAAAATTGCCTTAGGAATACCCGTACTTTCTTTACCAAACACTAAATATATATTTTCATTCATATCACTATAATCAAATGAAGAATGCGGTTTATGTCCATAACGAGTTAAAAAATAAAATGTACCATCATTCTTACTCAAAAAATCGTCCCAATTTTCATATACTGTATAATCGCATTCATTTATATAATTTGCTCCACTTCTTTTTATTGCTCTTTCATCCAAACTAAACCCCAAAGGTTTAATCAAATGTAATTTAGTATTAGTAGCTGCACAAGTACGCATAATATTACCTGTATTTTGTGGTATTTCTGGTTCATAAAGTACTACATTAAGCATTATTTGATCTCCCATCTATTAATAATAGTCTCTAATCTTTTAATAGAATAATTATTTACATTATTTAAAAGTGATGTAATCTTTCCATCGGTAAATACATACATACTAGCCACCGAATCATTAATTTGATTTTTAATTTTTGAGCTAGCCGCAAAATCATTTCTAAGTAAATTATAAAAAGTTAAAGCATCTGTTCCATCTAAATTCATATAAAGTACATCGTCATTTAAATCCATTTTTTGAATTAAATCCTTTAAATCGTTCTCAAAACCTTTAATATCAGCGTTTTGGCCAGAAGAAACATAAAGAATAAACTTTTGGTTTTCCAAAGTAAAATTACTTATTTCTTCACCTTTAATTTCCCTAACAACATCAGTCATAACTGAATTCCTCGCATAATATTCCTTAGTTGTGTTATACCAATCACGCAAATAAAACACAAGTCCAACAGTAAATAAAAGCACAACTGCTAAAATAACATAATTTTTTGCTGGCACATCTTTCTTCATAACCACCCTCCTCATTTAATTATATGATATTTTTAAAGATCATTCCCAGTATCAATATCTTCTAACTTGACATCAGGTAAAACAATACCTTTATCTTCACATATCCTTGAAAATTTTTCTCTAAATGCCGCACATTCCTTTACTCTACTATCTGGATAAATTCGTTTACTATCGCGAATAGCCACATATACATCTTCTATTCCAACTTCTGTCTTATTATCAAATAATGCATTTGAAAAAGCTCCTGATAAAACAGATAGTGAAACATCCGGATACATCGCTGAAAGACCATAAACTCTTTTATATTCGCTAGTCGCATCCACTATAGATTCCATAAGAGATCTAGTAATAAAACCGTTGTTAATCATTTTAATTCCTGTTTTATGTTCTATCTTAGGGATAGTTCCAAGTAAAATTTCAATTGTCGCCTCCCTATCAGGCTCCAAAACATCTATCCTATCAAAACGTCTTAAAAAGGCTCTATCACGAACGATATATGTCTCATATTCAATCGTTGTTGTTGCTCCAATTGCTTTAATATCACCACGATCTAAAGCTGGTTTTAAAATATTAGCTAAATCCATTGGACCGTCCTTAGAACCCCCAATTAAAGTATGTACCTCATCAATGAATAATATTGTTTTAGGAGCTCTTTTCAACTCTGACACTAATAGATTAACCACTGACTCTGGTTTACCATTGACAACCATCTCTCCAAGCATTGAAGAGGAATTAATCTTTAAAATAGTATAACCCATCAAAGCATTAGGAACATCATTCCTTTGAATTTTATAAGCTATACCTTCGACAATCGCCGTTTTACCAATACCCGGTTTACCAATTAATAAAGCCGATTTATCAGGTGTAAGTAAAACAAGCATTGTTTTTTTTATCTCTTCTTCTCTTGCAATTGCCGGATTAGTAATATATTCTTTAGCCGTCAAATTTTCACAGTAATTAGTAATAATTGGAAAATCATTTTGATTTAAAATAACTTTATCTTGTCCATATTCATTCATTTTATCAATCCTTTATATAACCATTTTCTTCAAATTTCTCTATAATTTTGCTTTTTCTAGCTGCTCCTTCGATTCTGTTATAGGTGTTTTCTTCATCACCTTTTTTAATAAAAATCGTTGTTGGCGTTCCATCTATCGGAAATTCACTCACCAAAGCAGATTCATCCTTGTCAGATAATTTAGATAGATCAATATATTTAACGTCAGTTCCATACTCTTCAATAACATCATTTAATGTTATTTCATATCTCGCACATGCACTACAAGTACTAGAACCGATAAATAAAATAAAACTCTCTTTATCCTCAAGCATATTATTTAACTCTTCATAACTAATTTCTTGATAACTTTTAGCCTTACAACCTGTAAGCATAATTATAGTGACGAATAATATAAATATTTTTTTCATTCTACCACCTAAAATAATTATATAACAAAACAAAGTAAAAAAAAAGACAAATAAAAAACAAAGCATCAAAACTTTATTTTTTATACACTAATAATTGATCATTTGTAAGATAAATGGTTGCATTTTGTCTTACCAAGTCATTCGCACTAACATTTAATCTTTTAAGTACCTTATTCAAAGTATCATCCATTTCCGTAACATAAAAGGAAACATCTTTTCTAGGTAACATAATCTTTTGGCCAACATAAATAATATCTGTTTCATTTAAACCATTTAACCTTAAAAGCTGACTAGGATCAATATTTTCTCTTCTAGCAAGCTCATAAATACTATCTCCTTTTTTAACTATATATTCTACAAAATAAGGATTTTCCATTCTAACTTTAGGAACTACAATATAATCACCTGGATTTAAAATACTTCCCACCATAATTCCATTTAAATTGGAAAGATTTTCTGCTGATATGCCAAATTTACTAGCCACACTTGCCAGAGTATCTCCATTTTGTACTTGATATATTGTATACATAACCTCACCCCAACATATTATATGCCTAATAAGAAAAAAAGCTCTAATCACTAGAACCTTTCTTTAAAGTATCATAAATAATTCCAATACCTATAATCATAGAAATACTTGAAACTATAAAGCTAATACCAGGAATTAAATTCAAAATAAACAAAACTAAAATTCCAAATATTCCCACTACAAGTAGATTTATATCTTTATTGAAAAATCTTTGCCATAACTTATATCCTATTAGATAACCTGTAAATATTGTCGATAAATAAATAATAATGAAATATAAAGCTAGTAAGATCAAGGCAAGAGGAATACCAAACGACATCAGAAGTAAAACAAAGATAACAATAGGAAGCAAAATCATAAACATTAATCCTTTGGTAAAAGTTTCCAAACCTTTATTAAAATCAAATTTATCATATTCCTTATGCATTCTCATAAATACTCTTGGAATCACTAAACTAATTACTGCAAATACAATCAACAATGATAAAAATGACCAAAATTCACCCATAAGCATCACCGCAAAACCATCTTCTTCGGTTTTGATAGCTTTGGTTTTTTCTGTTTTACCTTTAACTACACCTTTCGCAACACTAACATTCGCATCTTTCGGATAAGATAAATTACCATTTATCACTGTATCTTTATCTATCTTAATATTAGTCGCATAAATTTGAACATTACCATTAATTGTTGCCCCTGATATATTAACATTAGAACCATAAATACTTATGTTTCGGCCAATATTACCATAAATATCCACATCGGCTCCTCCAATAAGTACATCTCTTTGTAAATTTGAATCTTTTTCTAAAGTAACAATACTACCAGCTATAAATGCGTCTTTGGCAACTAAACCTTTTACCTCTAAAGAGTTACCAGCCAAAGCAATATATTCACTTTCGCCTTCAAAAACAACCTTATTTCCAGCCATAAAACTAATACCTTCGGCTTTACTCTTCATAGAAATATCAGTTCCCGCTAAAAACGTAGAACCATTCACATCATCTTTTAAATTGACTTCATTATCTATTTTTCCATAAAAATGATCGATACTTTTAGCTTCTACACTACTAGTCATTATAAAAGCCATACATAAACATATAAGTAATTTAAATATTTTTTTCATACCCATCCTCCAATTAAATATTATCATGAAACCTTTAATTTGTAAATTACAAAACCCTATCCTTTATTTTTATTTTATCGAAGTAAAAAGCATCGATACTAAGTATTTCCTCTTTAAGTATATCTGCCACACCATCATATAATATTTTCCTTTTATTATAAACAAGCCAACTTCCTATAGGAATACCATCACTAAAACAAACATCTTTATCATCCCTAGATGGAATAACCTTATTTACACTCAAATATGTATAAGCTTCTAATACCTTTTTTTCAAAACTAATTCCTTTTCTTTTATCCAAATAATTCATAATAATTTTAGCTTTTCTATCTTCCATTAAACTAAGCTTTTTCCTATTATGACTAATAAAATAACTCATGACCTCACCATTACTAAATCTAACTACAGTATCATCTATATAAGGTAATATACCTTCTCGCACAAAATACTCATAAATCTCATTTAACTTATCTGAAAAACTTAAATAACATTTTTCATAATATCTCGCAATCACATATGCATATTCATTACCTTCCTTAAGCATATATATTCGCTTTTTATTATGAGATAAAAAACTTCCCATATAAGTTCCATCCTGTAATTTAAATTCTCTATCAGTTTGAACAGGTAAAATTCCATATTCCTTTAAATGTTCATATATTTCCTTTAATCTTAAAATATACCTCTCATCAACCTTAAAAATTGGAAAATCTTTACTTTTTTCATGATAAATTTCATTTATTACATCATAAGCTCTTAAATCGTTATCCATAAATATTAAAACACCTATATTATTTACAAGCCATTTATACCTATTATCATTTTTATCCAAATCATAAAAATTACCATGTTCTTTTAAATAATCAAAAACCATATTTAAGGATATATTAAATAAACTAACGTCTTTATCAAAAGAATTCTCTAACTCATTTAAAATTTTTTCCACAGCAAAAGGCGAATATTTACGAGTGTTTAATGTTTCGTTTAAACGCTTTAAATATTCGTATTTTAAACTAAGTGGTAAATATTCACTGACAATTTTTAATTTTAATCCGTTATAATTCATAACATCACCTAGTAAGTAATTTCTAAATAATCCTTAGGAATTTCAAATAGATTACTACTAGCTTTATCTTTTGTCAAATTAAACTTGTAAAACAAATTCTTTTGTAAACCATTATATCTTATATAAACCAAATCATTGCCATCAAAATAATATATTGTCTCTTCATTATCGTAAGTATATTTTTCATATGTATATGTCTTACCGTATATCTTTTCTCCACCTGTCTCATAACCTTTTATTCTTAAAGTCTTCATATCATTAGGTAATATTCCATAAGCATTATCTTGAACAGGACTTTGAACTTTGTTATAATTTTTTAACTGACCATCCAAAGTATAAAGATAACCATCTTTCCAAATATTAATCATATTGGAAACCCCATCTATTTCATAATAATACTTATCACCATCTCTGGCTAATATTATCTTTGTATCGTCATTTTTATTGACGTTTCTATCCCATAGTTCCACATAATAATTATTAGGATTAAAATCTTTAAAAAATAAATACGTTTTTGAATCTCCATTAGCTTTATCAATAACCCTTGTTTCTATTCCACATCCAGTTAACAATAAAACCAAACATAATAAAAATTTTTTCATTTACTTCTAACCCTTAAAAACTCAGCAAATCCTAATAATAATTTCTTCTTATCTAAACTTATAAAATTCAAATTTAAAATATTCTTAAAACTGTCTTCAAATAATCTATCCATCGTTTTATTTGCATATTCTCTAGCCCCGCATTTATCAAATATTTCTTTAACTTTATCCATCTCTTTATTACTTATATGCTTACCATAATATTTTAATAACTCATCTCTATACTCTGTATTAATTGCATAAGCATATAAAATAGTTTGTTTATATTCACTTACATCAGAAGTAACTGACTTACCAATATGTTTCTCATCCCCATATATTCCGAGTAAATCGTCTTTAATTTGAAAAGCCACTCCTAAATTAATTAAAGCATCTTCTAATATATGAACCTTGTTACTATCTAAACCACCTAAAATAGCTCCTAAAACATATGGCCCAACCACCGAATACCATGCTGTTTTTAATTTGTAAATTTCCATTACATGAGACTCTAAATCATTATCTTCACCATAAAACTCTTCATAAAATGGTAATATAACATCCACCATCTCACCTTCGCAAGTTTTAATTGCAACATCGTTGTAATACTCTAATACTCTATCTAAATTTTCGTTATTCCTATAATTTTTTACTATGATTTGTAAAGCTAAATAAAATCCTAAATCACCTAAACATAAGGCCATTGAATTACCAATATCTTTTCGCTTACCCTCAAAATTATCACCTTTTTTTATAGGGTCTTCATATATCTTTTGATATTTAATCGGTATAGTATCTAAACCTCTTCTTTTATCCGCTTTATCAATTATATCGTCATGAATTAAAATCGATGTTTGAAATAACTCCAAGGCAATTCCTAAAGGTATATATTTATCATCCTCATTACCAAAACTTTGATAACCTAAAGCAATTAAACAAGCTCTTAAAAATTTACCACCTTTATTACTAGATGTAAATTGATTTAAAGCCTCTTCTAAAAATCTGTTATTATAACCTTTAACAAATAAATCATTATAATCTTCCATTTTTAGATTTAACTTGTTTTTAACCGATAAATAATATTTTAAAAAAGAATAAAGAACCTCCATTTTTTTAACAATACCATCATTATCTAAAATAAATCCAATCTTTTTATCATATAAATTTTTATCATTTAAAAACCAGTTTAAAAAATCCACACTTTCTTTTAAAACAATAACCTTTTCATTATCATATTCACTATTACTTATAACATAATCATTTTCCTTTATTATTTTATCTACATCAGACATACCAAATCCTCCTAAGACAATTATACCTTAAAAACACAAATTTTCATAATTTAATTTTGCTTTCTTATTATTAATATAAATGATCAGAATATTAAAGTTTTCCATATATAAAACGACCGCTTTACGGTCGTCTAAAAAACTCCTTACAGAGTTTTGCATATATAAACATAATTCCTTAACCTAATTAATTCTATATGGATCTTCAGCCGTTCCACTTCCACTCAAACTGATATCAGAGCTTAGATAGAGAACTGGGGAAACACCGCTCGAAAGGCTCGCAGAGCTGTAGTAAAGTCTGCCGGCAATACTAGTATCCCCGCGCACACAGAAGACCGAATAACTATTACTGCCAATAGGCGAAATTGTCCATAAATAACCATTTGATGGTACAATACTATACATCCAATTTGTTGTTAAACATATTGCTCTATTTGTATTATTTATACTTAAATTTCCGCATTGTTCTGTATTTGTATTTGCTCTTAAGTATTCGCTTACTGTTATCATTCCTACACTCGCACTTTGTGATTGAGT
>CALVII010000045.1 GCA_944329465.1 uncultured Bacilli bacterium
CAATTAAAAATATCAGGAACGAGTAATATTAGTAGTAATTGGAGTGTAAAAATAATTGATATTCAAAGTAAAGTAGTAAGCGGAACACCAACAAATGCCAAAAGTCCAAGTTATACAGATACAACAGCTACATTTAAAACAAACTTAGTATCACCAGGTGACACGATGCAGTATGATGTAACGGTATCAAATGAAGGAAATATTGATGCGAAATTAGATAAAATAACTATCCCAGAAAGTGCAAATCCAGCAATAGGTTTTGAAGTATCTGGAATAGAAGAAGGATCATTATTGGAAGCAGGAAATACAGCACTACTAACAGTAATAGTAAAATATAATGAAGTAACTGAACAACCGGATGAGTTAACAGCTGATTTAAAAGTAACGTTAGATTATAGTCAAGCATCAAATGGAAGTGAATCTCCAGTAACAGGAATGACACCAACTGATTTAAAAGCATTAGCAGTTACAGAAGGTGATGGATTATATGCAGATGAATATGAAATTGGAAGATATATTTATAAAGGAGCAAATCCAAATAACTATATAACTTTTAATAATGAGCTATGGAGAATATTATCTATAGAAGTTGATGGAAGAATAAAAATAATAAGAGATGAGTTTCTTTCAAGTAGAGCATTCGATTCTACTAATTCAAATAAATGGGATAGGCCATCAGATATAAAGACATATTTAAATGGAGAATATTTAGAGAGTATAACAGTAAATAAAGAAAAAATAGAACCTAGTATATGGAGTATAGGAGAAGTAACTTATAACAATAACGATTTAGTTGGACAAATAGCAGACGAAAATCTTATGCCATCACAAGAAGCAAGTATAGGGTTAATTACAGTATCAGAATATTTAAGAGCAAATACAAATAAAGAAGAATGTAATAGTTTAAGTTTAATTTCTGATAATCGCGATACATGTAGTACAACAAATTGGCTATTTAAAGGAACAATTTATTGGACAATTGCTCCTTATTCCAACAGTTCGTCAAGCGTTTTTAATGTCAATCAATTTGGTAATGTTGGTTCCAACTATGCGAAATATTCTCGCAATGTACGTCCTGTTCTTTATCTTTCATCTGATATTATTTTAAATGAAAGTGGAAAAGTTGATAATCCATTTACCATTAATTAATGTGATCATAAAAAGATTAGAGAAAAACTGTTCCTTGTTAATAATTATGCTTTTATATACCATTAATAAAATACTGATAGGAAATTAAATATAGTTTTATAAGATTTGAAAAATATATGATATGGTAAAAAAATCGTTATAAGTTGTTTTATGATTATTAAACGATTTGAATTTAAATATAGAGTTTATTAACTATACAGTGATAAGAATATTAAAACTTGCTATATTGAATCTGACAAGATAGTTGTATAAATACTTAGAAAACGAAATAGTATTGTTATTAGTAAATTCTAGTTATATATAATAATTTATATATTAAGTGAATTAAAAATGTAAAAAACACAAAAAAAATTAGAAAGGAGAACAATCTTTCAATTATATAGTTTTATTGATATTTAGATTTTTAATAAAACTGATTTTGTAGGATTGAGGAAAAGACGGAGGAAAGTAAAGCCGAGATCTTATCTGAGGTTATTATATGACAGTAGAGGAGATTAAAACTTATGTTGATAAAATTGAAAGTACACCTATTAAAGATTTAAATGGTTTGCTTTTAGATTTGAATTTATATGATATTACTATTAGTAAGATTTGTGATGCTTTAGCAGAAAATATTAATATTTTAAGAAAATTAAATGAAGAAAATGATCAACACATATTAGATAATGATATCAAGGATTTACTTAGAAAATACTACTTATGTGTACATTATTTAGATTGTCAAAGTGAAGTTATTCATGAAAATGGTATGAAGGGTCATAAAATTGTTTTTGCTAAAACTCCAACTGGTAAACCATATTTTAATATTGATTTATCTAAAGTTTCAAAAGAAGCATATAAAGAAGTTAAGGCCGTATTGAATTCTATTATAAATGAGGTTAATATGGGCGATAATACAAAGGTAAAGCATTATAATGACACTACTTTACCTAATAAGGTTTTGGAATTTAAAGGTTTTCAAGTTAGAATATATACTACCAAGTTAAAAGATAATATTCTATGTGTGTTTGGTCTTAAAATAAAAAAAGATGATAATCCTAAGAGCATTAAAGTATTTTTAAAAAACAGATTAGTTATGCTTAAAGGGCAAATTGATAATTATAGAAGATTGGTAAAAGATCCTGTTGAAAAAAAAGAATTACTTTCAGATAGTGAAGATATATTAAGTAATATTATGGATATATTAAATATTAATGCAAATAAATCAGAAGAAGTTGAATTATTGTTCCCTCCAGACGAGGAATTAGAACAGTTGGTACCTTATGAAGAAGATAAAGAAATTGTTGCTTCGGTTGAAGAAACTAAAAGTACAGTACCGAAAACGTCTAAATTGGTTAAAAGAAGAACTAGTGGATTAGGTAAGGAAACGATGATTAGAAATGATATTATTGGAAGGAATAGATAAAAACGGTCGTGAATACAGTTTTGATTTTTAATTTTATATTTTTTAAATTTGGTAGTTATTTTTTGATAGCTGCCTTTTTTAATATTTTTTTGTGTTCTTCATTGGCCCAGTTTTCTCTATCTTGAACATAAGCTTGGTGATATTTATTCATTAATTTTTCATTTTTAATTTCCTCAAACATTTCGTAGGGAATATACGGTTCTATTTCGTCACCCCATATTAAATACATAAATTCTAAAAAACTATTATTATATTTTTCATCAGTAGGCATGGTTTCAATAAATTTTGGGTCTGTAAGTAAATTATGTAATATGTCTATTTCATTTTCTAAACTGATGTTTGGTTTATGTGATGGTTGTTTTTGTTTTTTGTTTTTTAAAATAATTTCGCGGTGTTTTAAAGTGTCATATGTTTTTTTGGTTATATAAGGTTTTATTTCGTCTTTTAAAATTATGTAATATTTTTCGATAAAATCGATATTTTCAGTTAAGTCTTTTGGTAAAGACTTAATAATCCTAGGATTATTAAGAATGCGAGCAAATAAATCTAAAGGGTTTTGAAACATATCTATTTTCCTTTCTTTAATAATATATTAATATGAAATTTTTATTATGTCAAAATATTTTTGGTAAAATTGTTTTTTTTAAATATGGTAATATTGGTTTATTAAAAAAATGAGTAAATACTTAAACTTAATAAATTTGATAATTTAGAATTAAAATATATATTTTTAGTGAGTTATATATTTTAATGACGAAAGAAATTTGTGATTAATTTTTCAACTGAATTTTTAAAACTTATTACAGAAGGTTCAAAACAGAGATGTGATGTTTAATTATGCCTTTTTGTTTACAAATAATTTATCATATTATATAATTTATTTAGGTGATTTATATGAAGGCATTGATAACTGGGGCGAGTTCTGGTATGGGAGCTGATATGGCTAGAGTATTAGTGAGTGAGGGTTATGAGGTGATACTTGTAGCTAGAAGAAAGACAAGACTTGAAAAATTAGTAAAAGAACTTGGTGATAAGGCTAGTTACATTGTTAAAGATATTTCTAGCACTTATAATTGTATGGAACTTTATAATGAGGTAAAAAAGGAAAATGTTGATATTTTAATAAATAATGCTGGTTTTGGTGTTTTTGGAGAGTTTAGTGATACTAATTTAGATAAAGAACTTGATATGATAGATTTAAATGTAAAATCAGTACATCTACTTACTAAATTGTTTTTAAAAGATTTTAAGAAGAAGGATAGAGGTTATATTTTGAATGTGGCTTCGTCAGCCGGATTTATGTCTGGTCCTTTGATGGCTAGCTATTATGCGACTAAAAATTATGTAGTTAGTTTATCATTGGGTATTTATGAGGAACTTAGAAAAGAAGGTAGCAACGTTTCTATTAGTGTGTTATGCCCTGGACCGGTTAATACTGAGTTTAATAAAGTGGCTAGAGTACATTTTTCAATTAAAGGTGAAAACAGTATTGATGTAGCTCGTTATGGTATTAAGAAAATGTTTGACGAGAAGTTAATTATTATACCTAGTTTAAAAATGAAACTTGGAATATTTTTGACTAGATTTATACCTAGAAAATTACTTTTAAAAATTAGTTATAAAATTCAAAATGGAAAAAGGAGTTAAATTTTTAGGATTTAATTTCTTTTTTTATGTGTTTATATATTAATAATAGTTATAAGTAAAATATTAGATTAGAAATGATAGTATAAGGTTTTCTTAGTGTTTTTTCTATTTTTCGAAACTTTTTAGCATGGAAAAAAACACTGACTTATATTATATATTTTTATAATATTTTATAAGTCTGACATTTGAAATGATACCATCACTATTTTTATTGATGTATTTAGAATTTAATTTAAATTAAAAAAATATTATAGTAAAGTGATTGTAAAGAATTCTTAATTATAATATAATAATTCTTGTGGTGGTTGTATGCAGAGGGTTGATATAAAAAATTTAAGCTTTAGTTATGGAAATATTAAGGTTTTTGATAATTTTAATTTAAGTATATCTACGGGATGTTTAACTACAATTTTAGGTAAGAACGCTTCCGGTAAGACAACACTTGCTCGTATATTAACTGGAAGTTTAAAATATAAAGGTAATATTAATATACCTAAAAATATAGGTTTTATAGAAGAGGATTTAGATTATAACTATGATATGGTTATGGATTTATTGGTTAGTAAAATTAAAAATTTTAAAAAAAACGATATTCAAAAAAGAATATTTAACATATCGGTAGAGTTTAATTTTAGTAAATATTTAGATATGAAATTAAACGAATTATCTTGGTTAGAAAAAAAACTAATTGTTTTAGGTAGCTATTTAATTAATGGTGTCGAGGTTTTGATATTAGATAATTTTTTTGAAGGGTTTGATAGAAAATTTAAAACGGAAATGCAAAAAAAACTTAGGAGATATGCAAAAAAAGAAAATGTGACAATTATTAATTTTACGAGTGTAGCTGAAGATATTTTATATGCAGATAACATAATTATTTTAGATGATGGAAGAATTGTTTTAAACGGTTCTAAGAGGATGGTTTTAGAGAATGAAGAGGTTTTTGAAGAAAATGAATTTGAGTTGCCTTTTGTTGTTAGTTTATCAAACAAACTTAAGTTTTATGATTTAATTGATAAAGTTTATTTTGATGAAAAAAAGCTGGTGAATGATTTATGGAAGTAATTTTTAAAAACGAGACAAGAAAATTTTTGTTTAATTTTAATGATGTAACTTTTCATATTTGTGATAAAAAAATTACTTTTATTGTTCCTAGTAATAATAGTTTGTTATTTGCTTTAAAGGATGATTTAAACGATCAGAAGGTTGCTTTTTTAAGAAAAAATGAGGAAGATTATTTCTTTTGTAATACTATTTATGAGGAAATCTTGTTTAGGTTAAAGAAAAGAAAAAGAAAATGTAATTATGACAAAAAAATATTTGGTTCTTTAAAAATGGTTGGTTTAGATGCTAATTATTTAAAAAGATCACCTTTAGAGATAAGTAAAGGTGAGCAAAAAAAGGTGGCGATTGCATCTATTTTGGCATTTAATCCTAAAATTTTTATTTTGGATGAGCCTTTTACTAACTTAGATTTTTCAAGTAAGAAGAAATTGATAAAATTATTTAGATTAATGAAGTTAAAATATGGTAAGACTTTTATTATATCTACTAGTGATACAGATGTTGTTTTAGCATTAGCTGATGAGGTTATCGCTTTAAAAGATGATAAGATAATTTTTCAAGGCAATAAAATCGATTTATTTACTAATAAAAAATTTATGAAGGAAGCTAGTATATTTGAACCGAAGATTATAGAATTTACTAATTTAGTTGAAAAGTTAAAAGGTATTAATTTAGGCTATCGGGATGATATAAATGATTTAATAAAAGATATATATAGATTTGTGAAGTGAATAAATGTGCGAATAATGTATATTTGTGTTACAATAGTATAAGCATAAGGAGGAATAATATGAGATACTTGATAACGTTTGCTTATGATGGTTCTAAATATAAAGGTTATCAGAAGCAACCTAAAGAAAAAACGGTTCAAGGAGAATTAGAGAAAGCGTTGAAAACAATTAATGGCCATAAGAAAGTAAGTATACATGCTTCAGGAAGAACAGATGCGGGGGTGCATGCTTATAATCAAAAAGCTCATTTCGATTTGGATATCAAACATATAACTCCTGAAAAATTAAAAGATGGTTTAAATAGTTTACTTCCGAAAGATATTTATATTAAAAATGTTGAAATTGTGGCTGATGATTTTCATGCGAGATTTAACGCAAAAGCTAAAGAATATATATATATTATTAACATGGGTGAATATAACCCTATCGAAAAAGATTATATATTTCAATATAATAAAAAATTAGATGTTGTGGAAATAGAAAGAGCTTTAAAATATTTGGAGGGAACACATAATTTTAAGTCATTCACAAAAACTGATGAAGAGAAAGAAGATTATGTTAGAACAATAGTTCAAACTAGATTAACTCGTGAACTTAAGAATGTTAACAAAATTACTTTAAGTTTTTTAGGAACTGGTTTTATGCGTTATCAAGTGAGAAATATGATAGGAACACTTATTGAGATTGGGGAAGGAAAACGTAAAAGTGAAGATATAATTGATATAATAAAAGCAGAGGATAGAAGAAAAGCTGGTAAGACGGCCAATCCTGAGGGGTTGTATTTAAAAGATGTACTTTATTAAAGGTAATATATTTAAAAAATTATCAAACATTTGTAAATGAACTAAATGTTAGTCAATAAAATGTATGAAAAAGCGTATAAAAACATATAATTTTATTGACTTTTATGTTCTTTTTGATATAATTAATATTGGTACATTTATTTATCCCACATAAGTAAGTCTTGGGAAAACTTACTAATGTAAAGGAGAAAGGAAAATAAAAATGAAAACATACATGCAAAGAAAAGAAGATGTCACTAGAAATTGGTATGTTGTGGATGCTGAAGGACAAACTCTAGGTCGTTTAGCGACTAAAATAGCAAACATTTTAAGAGGAAAGAATAAGCCTACTTATACTCCACATGTCGATGGTGGTGACTATGTTATCGTTGTAAACGCTGAAAAAGTGGTGCTTACGGGTAACAAATTAAATGATAAGATGTATTATAATCACAGTAGATATACTGGTGGATTACGTGAGAGAACAGCTAAAGAAATGATTGAAAACTATCCAGTTGAAATGGTTGAAAGAGCTGTTAAAGGTATGCTTCCAAAAGGAAGATTAGGTAGACAAATGTATAAAAAATTATTTGTATATGCAGAAGGAAATCATCCACATAGTGCTCAACAACCTGTAGAGCTTAAAGTGGATTAGGAGGGTTTTAAATGGCAGAAAGAAAATTTGTAGGAACTGGTCGTAGAAAAGCATCTGTTGCTAGAGTACAAATGGTACCTGGTAAGGGAACTATTACTGTAAATGGTAGAGATGTTAGAGAGTTCTTCCCATATGAAACTAATATTATGGATTTAATGCAACCTTTAGTTGCAACAAATAATGAAAATACATTTGATATTACTGTTAAAGTAAACGGTGGTGGATTTACTGGTCAAACAGG
>CALVII010000046.1 GCA_944329465.1 uncultured Bacilli bacterium
CCTCCTTTCGGAAGTGTATTATAACATTTTTATTGAACTGCTTTTTATTTGATGTCTACTCTAAGGGGTGCAGTCCACGCTAGCTCATGCTTTTTGTTATTTTTATGTAATCTTGTTCGAAAGATATTAGATCATTTTAAATTATAAGTGCATGGTTTTTTGATTTGGTACATAATGATTTAATAACAAATCTTTTTTAAACTCCTTATTCAAAAAACGGTATAATTGGGAATCATTAAAATCAAAATTGTTATTATATTCAAAATTTACATTTATTGGTGAGGTAAATAAAACACCCGCAGATATTAACATACTATTTTCTCTATCAACATAAAACTTTACTGGTTTTACTGGATAATAAGAACCCTTGAATCTAATAATCTCTTGGTCATTATTATAAATATAATAGGGACAGTTATACCACTGAAATATATTAGATTTACTAATCGCAGATGTGTCTAAAATTTTATATTTATAGAACTGCTGTTTAAAAGTGCAGGAATAATCAACGTTTAACTTTTTACTTAAATCAGGATATGTTCCAAGTTTTATAGTTTGAACACCACTATTTAGTTCGGTTGGACAATTTTTGATTAATTTATATAAATTATCTGTTTTTAAAACTGGACGAACGCCATAACTATAATGTGTTTGATCATAGAAAATATATCCAAAAATATCAGCTACACCAGCAAAATCTTTTAAAATCATATCTCTTGTCCAATAAAACCTTTTACATCCCGCCCCAAGCTTTTGTAAAACCTTAGATTCTTCTTCTATTTCTTTTCTCGATAAAAGGGTTACTTCAATATTCATATTTTCACTCCTAAACTTTTAAATGTTATAAAGAGTCTAGTTTTCATTAGACTCTTTTTCATCGTAAAATTCATGATACTTATTTATATAATCTTGTTCAAAGCTAATTAAGTCATTTGGGCTCATAAATAATAATACTGAATCTTCGTAACCTAATAATTTATCTGTTTCATTTGGAGAGATGTGCTCAGCTTGGGGAATGGCTTTAATAATATCGTTTATATCTATTTCATGATTATCATTTTCCCTTGCGGCATAAATGTCCATGATATAAGCTTTATCGACTGTTTTTAGTATTTCGATATATTCTTCTTTAAAAGCTTTAGTTCTAGAGTATGTATGTGGTCCCCATATAACTATTAACTGTTTATTTGGATATTTTTGTTTAGCTGATTTAATAGTGCATTTTAACTCAGTTGGATGATGGGCGTAATCGTCAATAACCACATTTGTACCAACAACAGTTTCATTAAATCTTCTTCTTGCACCATGGAATTCTTTTAATATTTTAGAGACTTCTTTCGCATCAAACCTCTCATAATAACAAAGACTTATAACAGCTAAAGCATTTAAAAGCATGTGTTTTCCATATAAAGGTAAATCAAAGTGACCATAATAATTATCTTCGACAAACACATCAAAAGTTACACCATTTTCAGTATATTCAACCTCTTTAGCAATTATATCATTATCGTCATCTAATCCATAATAAAATATCGGCTTATTTACTTCTAAACTATGGGTATAACTATCGTCACCACAGGCAATAACCATTTTTTCGGCATTATTGGCATATTCAGTAAAGGCATCTATGACATCATCGATGTCTTTATAATAGTCAACGTGATCTAATTCAATATTGGTTATGATTGCATAATAAGGAGCATATTCCAAAAAGTGTCTTTTATATTCGCAGGCTTCTAAAATAAAGTATTTATTTTCTTTATTTGCCATACCAGTACCATCACCAATTAGACAGTTTGCTCCTTTAATGGCATTTAGAACTTGATAGATCATTGAAGAGGTAGTGGTTTTACCATGACATCCTGCAACGGTAATGGTCATGAACATTTTGGTTAATTTAGCTACCATTTCTTCATAGGTATATACTTTTAATTCTAATTCTGTAGCTTTACGCATCTCTACATGGTCATCTTTGATAACATTACCTCTTATTATAACCATATCTTTAGTTATGTTGTTTTCGTCATAAGGTAATATTTCAATATTTCTTTCATTTAAACCTTTTTCAGTGAAGAAATGTCTTTCAACATCACTTCCTTTAACTTTATAACCTAAATCGTGTAGGATGCATGCAAGTGCACTCATACCAGTTCCTTTTATTCCAATAAAATAATACATAGATGTTCCCCCTAACTAATAAACTGTATCAAATATGGTCCTAGTATTAATACGAGGATTAATGGAACGATAAATAAAACTGAGATAATACTAACTTTATTTGGTATTTTATTTATCTGTTCTTTAGCGTCCATCAATTCTTTTTGTCTTAAATAATCCACTTCATTATAAAGAGTATCTAAAATACTATTACCAAATCTATTTGTTTGAATGATATTTAATATTATGTTACTTATTATATTAGAAGACATGGTTTCCTTTAAATCTGTTAAAGTTTCAATTAAGGATTTGCCAAACTTCATGTTTTCTAAAGTATTTTTAAATATTTTAGAAATTTCTGAGTCGACATTATCACAAGTAACAATTAAAGCATTTTCTAGGTTTCTACCAGATTCCAAAGTAAGAGTTAATATTTCAAAAAAATATAAGGCTTGATGTTCTAATCTTTTATTTCTAAATTTTAATTTTTTAGTTATATTTATATAATAAAACAAATAATATGTACCCACGGCCACAAATGGTGCATAAATATAACCCGAATCTAGTAAAAAAATAGTTAAAATAAATGCGACAATAGTAGCTAACAATCTATAAGTACAAAAGGTAGTGACATTATATTTAGTGTCGGTTCCCAAACATTTTAATTTATGTTCGATTTCTTTTAATTCTTTTGAATTATATATTCTTTTAATGAATTTGGTCAGATCTTGCATTAAATCACCACCTTCATTATTCTGCGTACTACTACCACAAAAATTATATAGTAAATTATCATAAATATCAAGAGGATACGACCAATATCTGTAGTTATAAATGGTAAAAAGTAACCCGGATTTATCAAACTTATAACTAAAATGAAGAAAAACGGAATAGCAAGCAAGACATAAACGATAATTCTACTTCCACTTGTTAAGCTTTTTAATTCTAGTCTAAGTTTACGTTTATCAAATAAGCTTCTTTCAATCGAAGAAAAAACTTTGATTATGTCACCACCAGTTTTATTTAAGATGGTTAAGGAAGCTGTTAAGTAGCTAGCTTCTTCTAACTGAACTCTTTTGGCAAAACGTTTGAATACTTGTTCGATATCTAATCCATATATTAACTCTAAATTCATCCGTTTAAATTCACTACCAATAACACCCTCAACTTCCTGTCCTACTATCTCGATGGCTTGAGTTATACTTCGGCCTGATTTAAATGAATTATTCATGATGGTTATGGCTGCTATAAAATCATTTTCTAAAGTCCATCTAAAGACTTTATATTTGGCAAATAGATAAATATCTAAAACAAAGAAACCTAATGTAAATATACCGAGAGTTTCCACACTGCCTAATAATTTAAATTGAAAAGCTTTGATAATAATAGCAAAAATAGTAAAAGCACAGGCAATTATTATTTTCCCAGATAGAATATCATAACCTGTTTTATGAACACCACTTACAGGAGTATATTTTTCTAATTTTTTGGAATATTTAGTGGCTACTACAGATTTTTTTAACTTACTTGAGAACATATCTAGAAAACTAGTATAAATTCTTCGTAATTTTTCTGAAGTCGTTATAGTGTCATTTTTTAATGGTTTAATGACATAAGGGTCTAGTCTTTCTTCTAATTTAACTACTTTAAACATTTTAATTATTCTAATAATTAAAAGAAAGATGATTACACAACAAACAAACTGAATGATGTAAATAGTGGTATTATGTGGAATGACATTTATACTAGCACTTTGACTAGATATATTTCCTGCTTCGTCTTCTACTTTACATGTATAGGTATAATTACCTATTTTGTTTAAGGTTAATTCGTCTATGTTACTGGATATTTTATCAGTTAAATTACCACTATAATTGTCTGTTGCCGTGCAGGTTATTAGATCTTTGTCACTCGTTTTATTTATTTGTAATTCTTTTTCTGAAATATTTATTACAGGCGGATCTTTATCAATTATATATTCTCCACTTTCTTTTGTATCTACAAGGCCATTTAATAAATTTTCTTGGACTACTATTTTATAAGTTCCTGTTTCAGTTAATAGAATGTTTGATGGTTGATTATTTTGAACAGTTATTTTGTTTACAGGAATATTATCTTTATAAATTTGATAAGTATAAGAAGTAACATTATTAGATGGTGAAAACACGATAGTTATATTTTTATTTACGGGCTTTTCTGTACTTTCAATATCGAAATTTTCGTTCATCTTTTGTCACCTCCTATTTACCAAAGATATCTTTTAAATCGTCTATACCTTTAGCTTTAATTATATTATATACTTTTGGAATATATTTATGGAGTAAAAACTCTCCATCAACATCACCGTTTGGTAAGACACCGGTTTGTCTAAATTTAAATATTTCTTTTTGAATTATTTCACCGTTTTGAATACCGATTATCTCATTAATACTACTGACTCTTCTTCTTCCGTCGGATAATCTTTGAACTTGAACCACTACTTGAATTGCACTTTCAATATATTCCCTAATGGCAGTTACCGGTATTTCTACACCATTCATTAAGACCATGGTCTCTAATCTATTTAAAGCGTCTTCAGGCCCATTGGCGTGCATAGTGGTCATAGAACCTTCATGGCCTGTATTCATAGCCTGAAGCATGTCAAATGCTTCTTTACCCCTTACTTCTCCTACGATTATTCTATCTGGTCTCATTCTAAGGGAGTTTATGACTAAATCTCTAATAGTAATAGCACCTTCACCTTCATAGTTAGTCGTTCTTGTCTCTAGAGAAATTACATGATCTTGTTTTAATTTCAATTCAGCGGCATCTTCGATGGTGATTATTCTATCATTTGGATCACAGAATGAAGATAAAACGTTTAATAAGGTTGTTTTTCCGGCACCAGTACCTCCAACGACCAGTATGTTTAATTTGGCGTGAACACAAGCTTCTAAGAATCTAGCCATATAAGGAGTTAAAGTTCCTGTTCTAAGTAAGTCTTCGATATTAGCAAGTTCACTTTTAAATTTTCTGATGGTAACAACCGGTCCATTTAAGGATAACGGTGGTAAAATGGCATTTAATCTCGAACCATCGTCTAATCTTGCATCGACCATTGGGTGAGCAATATCAATGGTTTTACCAATCGGCTGGATTAATCTTTGAACTACTCTTATTATGTGATTATCGTTGATAAAGCTGACACTGTCGTCTTTGATGACTTTACCATCTAATTCAATATATATTTCATTTGGAGAATTAACCATGATTTCGGTTATTTCTTTATCTTTTAATAGTTCGGTTAATGGTCCATAGCCATTTACTTCATTATCGATAAGATTATATATATAGCTTAACTCTTCACTAGTTAAATCATAGCCTTCAACCGATTTATTAATTTCGTCTTTAACGTAATCTTTCATGTTTTCAGCTGTTTTATCTTTATTATCGATAAGGTTTTGAATAATTTTATTTCTTAGTTCGTCTAACAACTCTTTGTTGGGAAATTCGTCATAGTCTTCAATTTCTTGAGGTGCTTGTTTTTGCAGTGTGGTGGCGAACTCGTCCATAAATCTTTTTGTTTCCATGGTTTTCCTCCTTTACTTTAAAATTTCGTCTAATAATTTAGTTAAAACTAAAGTTGTTTTATCTTTTGAGTTTTCTAAAGTGATTATTTTACCACCCATCAATATTTTTGACATGTTTTTAACATATGAACCACTTGGTAAAACATAATCGATGTTTTTATCTAAATAAGTGTTTATTTCATATAAATTTAAATGGTTTCTACTTAATGCTTCATTTAAAATAATGGAATAATTTTGGAGATTCATGTCTTTATATATCGAAATCATCGTTTTCATGTTTTTTAGATCCATCAAATCATTGGTTATAACATAAATAATATTGTCTGAGTTATCAAAGGTAATTAAGTTAATGTCATCGATTATATGATTTGTATCTATTAATATGATATCATATCGATATTTTAGTTTCTTTAATATTAGATCTATATAATATGTACTTATTTTACCAACACTTCTTGGATCTTTAGGGGCTGCTAGTACATCGATATAATCATTATATTTTATAATATATTCTTCTAATTCTTTTAATCCGTGGTTCATATAATCATTTACTAAAGTATAAATATCTTTTGTTGGTTTTAAGTTTAAAGAAGCAGATACGACACCCGAATGTAAGTCCATATCGACAATTATTGTTTTTAATTTTTTATTTGAAAGTATACCGGCTAAAGATAAGGCTATAGTGGTTTTACCAGTTCCTCCTTTAGCTGATGTTACGGTAATTACTTTAGCTTGTTTGATAGCCATAATGATCCCTCTATTCTTTTTGAATTATTATTTTTTCATTTTCTATATAACCGTGATAAGTGATATTAATATCGAATTTGTGATTAAAGTTAAATAAGGCATCGTATTTTTGTTTAACATTTATTTTAATAACCTTATTATCTATGCTTACGCTTATATCTCCTTCAATATTTTCTTTTAAGAGATTTGTTAAAATATTTTCTAAATTTTCACTATCTAAATGGTTTAATCCATATTCAATAGTATCTTTTATTTCATTTTCATATTTGTTTAGGGTTATACTTAAATTTCCAATTTCCCATATCAAAGCGAATAATAAGAGTAATATAGGTAAAATTAATATGAATATAACTAAAGATTGACCTTTACTATCCATTTAAACCTTCGTAATTTTCATAAATAGTTTTACTGGCAGTTATTTCATAATTTTTACCTAATATATTGGTTAAACCAGGGGCGGATATTTTAACATTCTTTTTTAAAGTTAAGGTTATCATACCATTTTTACTTTCGTCTTCTAAAAATAATTGTTCACTTGCAAGATAAACACCTAAGTTTTTAGTATCGTTTTTTTCATACATTTCAGTTACTGTTTCTAAATCTTTGTTTAAATCATATTTGTTTAAAAAAATATTACCAATATCAATCATTGCCATAGCAATTAATAGTAAAACTGGTAATATCAATATGAATTCAACTAATGCTTGCCCCTTCTTATTCATATTATCACGCTTTCCTATCATAATAAATTATATCAAAAAAAAGACTTAATAACAATAAAGTTGATTAAATCTCTTATTATTTTTTGTAGAGTTACAATTGATGTGAGACCAGTATACTAGAAAAAAAGCAATAAGTCGTATAAAATATTAATTGAAAAGAAAAATTATACGAAGGGACTTATTGCTTATGACAATTATATCACAAACTCAAAGATATATTCCACATGAATTAAAAACAAAATATTATGCTGTTAAATTATATAGAAATGGATATCCTGTATCTTTTGTATGCAGAAGATATAAAATATCTAAAGCCTCTCTTATGCGTTGGAATAAAAAGTTTGATGGGTCTAAAAAGATTTATTTATCCTTATAAGGAACAATCTTCTTATTCAACAGTAGATTTTGTAAAAAGAGCTATTGTTTACTTT
>CALVII010000047.1 GCA_944329465.1 uncultured Bacilli bacterium
TTACCAAGAAGATTTGATTTAGATAGTATGTTTGACATTTTTACTCCAAGTGTTGATATGAAGTGTGACATCTATGAAGATAAAGATAATTATGTTATTGAAGCTGATATGCCAGGTTTAAGCAAGGAAGATGTTACTGTAGATTATAATGATGGCTATTTAACTATTAAAGCTGAAAGATCTTCTGAAGATAAAGAAGAGAAGAAAGATTTTATTCGTCAAGAAAGATTTTATGGCTCTATGGAACGTAAATTTTATGTTGGTGATATAGACGAAAGTAAAGTATCAGCTGAATTTAAAGATGGTGTTTTAAAAGTTTGTATGCCAAAAGAAACTATCGAAAAACCTTCAAAAACTATTGAAATTAAATAAAATGGCTTTTTAAGTCATTTTTTTTGTGGTAGAATTTGTATAGGAGGTTTTCTATATGACGAATGCAGAGATTAAAAATTTTTATAAAGCAGATGAGAGACTTTATGATTTAAATGAGAACAAGAAATTTTTAATTATGTTTAGCCGCTTAATAGATGAGGGTTATGATATTTTAATAGGTATTAAAGAGATGCAGAATTTGATAGATAGATTAGTTAATTGGTATGAAATCAAATTTCCTGAAAAAGAATTTGATTTTTATGATGGTAAGTTGACTAGTGATTTTTCTAAATTTAATGAACTTTCTACTCAAATGGATTTAAAACAATTATTTTTTAGATTATCAGATAATCAAATTAAGTTTTTAGAAGGAGGTTATAGATCCTTAAGTGAAAAAAGTTTTCCAATTTATGATGGCAATAAGATTATAGGCTATAGTAAAAAAGTTTATTATAAGATAAACCGAAAATCTAATGATAAATTTTACGAAAAATATTCTAGTTTTATAGTTAGTGCGGATGCGTATGATGGTGTTGTTGATACTGATTATGAGGTTCAAAAATATGTAGAGAAAGAGGATTTTGATTTGGGTTTTCTAAATGTAGAATTATCTCAAAAATATAGTGATTGTTTAGATTTTTCTTCTTTGACTAAGGCAGTTAATAATAAGTTTTTTGATGATTATTTGAAAGAGCAAATATTGGAATTTGTGATGCTTAAACTTTTGTATTCTAGAAACACGATACCTTCTAGAGGTTACGAAAGAGCTAGAAGATTTAAGGAGGAGTTTAATAAAAAGCTAGGTTTGAATTTATCTATGGAAAAGTTAGATAAAATAATTAATAGAGATTATAATGTTGATAAAGATAAGGTAAAAAGATTAAATCTTTAGTAAGATTAATATTATTATATAATAGATATGAAATATTTCAGGTTTCTAAATAGGATTATTTATTTTATTTGGTTTTTATATGGTATTAACGCTTTTACCAATTATATTATTTCTATTTAAAGACTCCATATCTAATAAATATGGTTTTAGTGGTCATACAGAGATATTTTCTAAGAAGGATAATGAGGTTAATAATAAATAATTATAAGTATTATTAATTTTGTGATAGTTTGATGTTTTGAAATTTAGAGAGGATTTGATTATATGAAAATATTAGTTAGTTATTTTTCAGCTAGTGGAGTAACTGAAAAAGTGGCAGTAAAAATTGCGAAGGCTTTAGATGGGGATATACTTGAGATTGTTCCTAAGGATAAATATACGAATTCAGATTTGGACTGGCATGATAAGACGAGTAGGTCATCAGTTGAAATGACTAATGAAAGTTCTCGCCCTGATATTTTAAACGAGGTTATTAGTAATGAATACGATAAAATTTTGATTGGTTTTCCAATTTGGTGGGGTATTGCACCTAGGGTTATTAATACATTTATTGAAGCTAATGATTTATCTAATAAAGATATTTATATATTTGTAACTAGTGGTGGTTCAGGGTGTGAGTATGCGCTTGAGGATTTGAAGAAGCATTATCCTAATTTGAATTTTGTTTCGGCTAGAAGATTTAATGGAATGGAAAATGAAGAAGATTATAAAAAATTTGTGGAAGGTGGAGTATGAATTTAAAACAGATTCAAAAAGATGTTTGGCAAAATAAGGTTAATAAGGGCTTTAATACTACGGATATAGAAAAAGAGTTTTGCTTTTTATATGGCGAGGTAGCTGAAGCTTATGAAGCGTACAGAAAGAAAAAAGATGATTTGGGTGAGGAACTAGCGGATGTGGCTATTTATTTACTTGGTTTATCAGAAATGCTTGATTTTGATTTAGAAGATGGGATTATGAAAAAGGTTTCTAAAAATGAAAGACGTGTTTATAAAGAGGTTAATGGGGTTAAGGTTAGAGTTAGTGATTAGGGAATTATCTGAGTGGTAATTCTTTTTTTAATGATTTACTAAAGTATATAAAACTAGTATAATTATTATGTAAGAGAAAAGTAGGAGGTTTTAATGGAATATATTATTACTTTTTTTGAGGGATTTGCTTCTTTTATTTCGCCTTGTGTTTTACCAGTGATTCCACTTTATATTTCATATTTTGCAGGTAAAAATGAGAATTTTAAGAAATCTTTATTTAATGCGTTTGGTTTTGTTTTAGGATTTAGTATTGTTTTTATTTTACTTGGTGTTTTTGCAAGTTCCTTTGGTAAGGTTATACACGAATATGCTGATTATTTGAATATTATATTTGGTTTATTTTTAATTATTATTGGTCTTAATTATGTGGGAGTTATATTATTTAAGTTTTTAAATAAGGCTAAAGGGGTTAGTTTTGGTAAAAATGATTTGACTTTTTTAACGTCGCTTTTGTTTGGAATTATATTTTCTTTGACATGGACACCTTGTGTGGGGGCATTTTTATCATCAGCTTTGATTTTAGCTAGTACTATGGGTAGCATTTTAAAAGGGGCCATACTTCTTTTACTTTATTCTTTAGGTTTAGCTATTCCATTTATGATTACGACTTTGTTTTTGGAAAAACTTAAAAGTACTTTTGATTTTATTAAGAAACATTATAATGTTATCAATAAGATTTCAGGAAGTATATTAATTATATTTGGTATATGGAAGATTATAGAAGGTATTATTGGAATTATTTAGGAGGTTTATATGAGTAAGAAAGTTAAGTTAATTATTGGAATTGTTATTTTTGTTTGTATATTAGGAGTAATAGGAAGTTTTTATTATGTAAATATGAGTAATGAGGAAGTTTTAGAAGATGCGGTTAGTGTGGGAGTTGTGAAGATTACAGATGAGAATTTTGAAAAAGAAGTTTTAAAATCTGATAAACCAGTTATTTTAGATTTTTCTTCTAATTCATGTCCACCATGTGTGGCTATTATGACGACTTTAATTGATATAGCTAAGAATAACAAAGATATTAAAGTGGCAACTCTTAATGTAGATTCTAAGAAGTGTGAGGACATTATTAAAGAATATCCAGTTAATGCGACACCAACTATTATGATATTTAAAAATGGTGAGGTTACTTCAACGTTAGTTGGAGCGGTTAATGAAGAAAAGATTATGAGCGAGGTAAAATAAATGAAAAAATATTTGATTTTGTTATTTTTAGTTTTTATGATGACGGGGTGTGGTAATAGTCAGAAGTTAACATGTACTTTTGATGATGAATCAGAGGATATTAAGAAGTATTCTAAAATAGAGGTTAAGGTTAAGAATGACAGGGTGGCTGATATGAAGTTTACGGTTGATATGATTTTCCCAGATGAATATAGAAGTCAGCTTTCTAATATGGCAAATAGTATAAGGTCAAGTAAGCCTTATATGAAAGTATCTTTGATTAATGGTGGTATTAGGCTAGTAACAGATAATGATAAGGATAGTTTTATTGGAATTAAGATGAATCAAAAAATTACTTATGGTGAGCTTAAAGGAATGCTTGAGCTTCAAGATTATGTGTGTGAATAAGTTTTTAAGGTTTTGAAAGAGGGATAAAAATGATTGAAATTAAAAATGTGTCTAAGTCTTATGTTAAAGGGAAAAAATCAGTAGATAATTTAGAACTTGAAATTAAAGATGGTGAGATATTTGGGTTTTTGGGTCCAAATGGTGCGGGTAAAACGACAACAATAAGGATGATAACAGGAATATTAAATATCGATGAGGGAGATATTTTAATAGATGGAAAGAGTATTAAAAATAATTCATTAGAGGCTAAGAAAAACTTTGGGTTTGTTCCAGATAGCCCAGATATGTTTTTAAAGTTAAAGGGCATAGAATATTTATTATTTATGGCTGATATTTATGATATACCACAAGATAAACGCAAAGAAAGAATAGAGAAACTTACCAAAAAATTTGAAATATATAATCAATTAAATAATCAAATTGAAAGTTATTCTCATGGTATGAGGCAAAAAATTGTGATATGTGGAGCTTTACTTTCTGAACCTAAAAACTGGATTTTAGACGAACCAATGACAGGGCTAGACCCAAAATCTTCTTATGATTTAAAAGAAATGATGAGAGAGCATGCAAAATCTGGAAAAACAGTTTTCTTTTCTACACATATATTAGAAGTGGCAGAGAAGTTATGTGATAGGGTTGGAATTATAAATAATGGTAAACTGGTTTTTGTGGGAACATTTGAGGAAATGAAGCAGAAATTTAAAGAAGAAGCATCTTTAGAAAAATTATTTTTAGAAATAACGGAAAAGTGATTTTAGAAAGGATTTCTAAATATGAGTAAGGTTATAAAGTTAACAAAAATATTTTTAAAAAGTTCATTTTCTAATATGGATTCAAGAATTGGAGTTTCTTCAAAGTCTAAGGGTAAAATATTACTTTATGGAATTTTGTTTTTATATTTTGCGGGTTTGATTATTTTTTTGAGTTATAATTTGCTTGATGGACTGATAGCTATTCATCAGGAGGCTATATTTGTTAGTCTTGTTTTGTTTATGGTTTTTGGGTTAGCTATTTTTCAGACTTTATTTTCAAGTATTAATGTATTATATTTTACAAAAGATAATGAATATATATTACCTTTGCCACTTAAACCTTATCAAATTATACTAGCTAGAACTTTGGTAATGTTGGTGGCTGAGTATGCTGTTATATTATTAATTGGATTAATACCTTTAGTTATGTATGGAATAATGACTGTGCAGGGAATTTTATTTTATATTTTAGCTATATGTTCTTTGATATTGTTGCCGATTTTGCCAATGTTACTAATAAGTATAATTGTTATGATTATTATGGGGTTTGCGAAATTAACTAAAAACCGAAATAGATTTCAGTTAATTGCGTATATTTTACTTATTGCAATTATAATTGCTTTTCTAGGGGTAACTAGTGGAACTAAGGAGAATTTAACTAATGAAGAAATGGCTCAGGCTATTGTGAGTTCAAATGGTATGATAGAGATAATGAAGGGGTATGTACCAACTATCAATTATATGACTGAGGCATTAACGACTAATTCATTATTTATATCTTTGGTTAATGTTTTGAAGACTACTATAATTACGGTAATTGGTTTAGTTTTGTATTTAGTTATTTCACAGAAATTATATTTTAAAGGATTAATTGGTAATTTGTTTGGTGGAGGAACTTTAAATAGTAATAAAAAAATTAAGCAAGAGAGGTATCAAAGTAGCAAATTATATAAGAGTTATATTGGTAAGGAGTTTAAGATATTAGTTAGAAACCCTGTGTTTTTAATACAATGTTTATTGCCAGCTATTTTGATTCCTACATTGATGTTTTGTGCGGTTTATTTTAGTTTAAATGATAAGACTTCGGTAATGGAAATGTTTGGTAATGCTTTAGAAAATTCGTTTTTAACTTCGGGTATTATACTCGGTGTTATACAGTTTTTTATGATGTTTATATATATTTCGGTAACGGCTATTTCTAGAGACGGAGAGAGTGCGACTTTTATGAAGTATATTCCTGTTTCTTTATATAGACAGTATATTTATAAAATTATTCCTAATATAATTATGAATATTGTAATGATTATTATTTCGCTTGGTGTGGCAATGTATGTTTTACATCTTCCGATATTAACTTTAGTTATTTTGTTTGTGGTTGCTGTTATAATGGGAATATTACAAAGTATCTTAATGCTTATTGTAGATTTAAAAAGGCCAAAGTTAAATTGGGATTCAGAATATGCGGTGGCAAAACAAAATATGAATTTAATTTTTCCTGTTTTACTATCAATGGTTAATATAGTGGTTATTGCTTTGATGGTTTATTTGTTTAAGGATATTAATGTATATTTGGGACTTACTATTTTAGGATGTTTATTTATGGTGGTAACTTTTATGGTTAATAAGTATTTATATGTTAATCAAAATGAATTAGCTGATAAAATTGTTTAACTTGGTTTTCTTTGAAAGGTTTTGGTGGCTTGCTATGAAGAAGGAAAAGATTAATAAAGATGTGGCACTGGATTATGAAGTTAAAACATATATGTTAGAAGGTATGTCGGCAGGAATATGTGCTGGGGCATCACTGGGAGTAATTATAGGAGTTTTTTTGGATAATATTCCTATTTGTATATGTTTTGGAATTAGTATTGGTTTATGCGTTGGTTTAATAATTGGTCTTTTAATTAAAAAAGATAAATAGTAATTTGAAAGGAAATATACGATATGGATAATGATAATAATGAAGAAATAATAAAAACTAAAGGTAAAATGTATGCTATAACAACTTTATCTATAATAAGTATAATAATTTTATTTTTTGTTATTGGATTATACTTTATAAAATCAATTTGTAACGATTTTTTTAAATATAAAGAAAATTATTATTCTTTAGATATAACTAACAATAATAAAGAACAAATAATTTCTTTTCTAAAGGCCAAAGAAATAGATTATTGTGAGTCATTATATAAAATTGAATATGTTTATTCTTTTCCTCATCAAGAAAAAATTACGATTTATTGTAAAAACGAACAAAATGTTAATTTATATACTGATAATAATAGTGAATTAGTTGAATATATAAAATACACTGGAAAATTTGGAGAAAGGTAAATTACAATATATAAGGGAGATATAAAAGTTATGAATAAAGAAAAATTAAAAGTAAAAATATTTTTGATTTTAAGTTTTGTATTTGCAATTTTGACTTTAATTAGTGGATACCTGGTAATCACTCATAAATTAGATAATGCTGGTTATTCAGTT
>CALVII010000048.1 GCA_944329465.1 uncultured Bacilli bacterium
AATAATGTTTCACCATCAATTTTATTAGTTAACTCTTTATCTAGAGTTATCTCAATTGAATTTTTAGTTTGTCTAATATTTTGGATATCTAGCTCTTGGGCTTCTTTTTCAAATAATTCTTCATGCATATAGATAATTAAATCATCTGATAGTTTACCAAATCTATCTTCTAATTCTTGTTTAACTTCATTTAGTGATTCATAAGAATTAATACTACAAATTTTCTTATGAATTTCAATTTTTAAGTCTTCATCACTAACAAAATTATCGTTAATCGATGTTGCAACATCGATAAGTGGGGGAGTATCTCTAGTTTCTTCTTCTTTTGGTGTTTCACCTTTAAGTTTAGCTACTTCTTCATTAAGCATTTGCATGAATAGTTCAATACCAATACTATCGATAAAACCGGCTTGCTCACTACCTAAAATGTCCCCGGCTCCTCTAATTGATAGATCACGCATGGCAATGGCAAAACCACTTCCAAGTTCTGTGAAGTCTTTAATTACTTTCAATCTTTTAGTTGCAACTTCAGTTAGAATTTTATTTGGAGCATACATCAAATAACAGTAGGCTATTTTATTACTTCGGCCAATTCTTCCTCTTATTTGATATAACTGTGATAGACCAAAGTGATCGGCATCAATAATGATTAATGTATTAGCAGATTCAATATCAATGCCGGTTTCAATAATGGTCGTGCATAGTAAAACGTTGTATTTTTTTTCAGTAAAATCCATCATCACTTGTTCTAGATCATTTTTATTCATCTGACCGTGAGCAACACCTATTTTAGCTTCTGGAACTAATCTTTGTAGTTCAGCTTGTTCGCTATCGATGTTTTCAACTCTATTATATAGGACAAATACTTGGCCATTGCGAGCTAATTCTTTGTATATGGCATCTTTAATAATCTGTTTATTTTCGGCAAGAACATAAGTTTGAATAGGATAGCGATCAACGGGTGGAGTTTCAATTAATGATAAACTTCTAATTCCGGCAATCGACATTTGTAAGGTTCTTGGAATTGGGGTTGCGGATAAAGTTAAGACATCAACATTATTTTTATATTCTTTAATTTTTTCTTTATGTTTAACTCCAAAGCGTTGTTCTTCATCGATAACTAAAAGTCCTAAATCCTTGAATTTTACATCTTCACTTAAAATTCGGTGTGTTCCTATTAATAAATCTATTTGGCCTTTTTCTAATTTTTCTAAAGTTTCTTTAGTTTCTTTTTGAGAAACAAACCTATTTAATAAAGCAATATCAACTGGGAATGATTTAAAACGTTCAACAGCATTTTTAAAGTGCTGGGAAGATAGTATGGTGGTAGGGCATAATATAGCGGCTTGTTTACCAGAAATAATTGCTTTGAAAATAGCTCTAAAAGCAACTTCGGTTTTACCATAACCAACATCACCACATAACAATCTATCCATTGGTTTAGCTGATTCCATATCCTTTTTTATTTCTTCAGTTACTCTTAGTTGGTCAGGTGTTTCTGGATGATCAAATTCTTTTTCAAAAGCAATTTGTTCCGGTCCATCTTTATCAAATACAAATCCTTTTTTAGATTCTCTTATTGCGTACATTTTCAATAAATCTTCGGCAATATCTTCCGCATGTTTTCGAGCTCTGGCTTTGGTTTTTTGCCATTCGTGACTACCTAATTTATTTAGTTTGGGAACCATGGCATCGCCTGATGAATACTTAGTAATTAAATCTAATTTTTCAACAGGAATATATAGTTTATCATTATCACGGTAGGTAATAGTTAGATAATCTTTTTTTAGGCCGTTTTTTACAATTGTTTTTAAGCCATCATATCTTCCTATACCATGAATACCATGAACGACATAATCACCAATTTCTAATTTAGTGATATCTTTTATTCTTGTGCCATATTTAAACTTTGTTTTATAACTATTTTCTTCATGTTTATCAAATAATTCTTTTTCAGTTATAACAATGTAATCATCAGTTATAAAACCGCCATTAATTTTTTTAACAATTAAATTTAATTTTCCGGGAAATAATTCATGTTCATTAGTAAAAGTTAAATTGCTATTTTCTAAAAAGTCGATTAATTTATTAACTTGATAACGATTATCTAAGCAAATAATTACTTGTTTACCTGTTTTTAAATAAGTATTTAGTCTATCGTTGATTTGTTTTTTATCCTTAGGAAATCTTTCTATATCAACTTTTGTATAGAATTTTGCTTTACTATTTTTAGTTCGATTATGAAATTCTTCAAAAATAATGGCATCTTTATCTTTTACTTCATCAAAGGCAAACATGTATTTTGTCTTAGGATCTAGTTCTATACTGATACTATAGTTTCTCATCTCACCTAGAAGCATATCGTAGTTAACCATTAGGGTGTGAAAATTATTATAAATCGTAATAGGATTATTTAAGTATCCGGCAATATTAGTAATGTTCTTTTCATTTTGCATTTCAAGGTGTTTGGCTTCAAAACTATAATTTTCAAGAAGGGTTTCAGTGTTTGGAAAAATAGTTACTTCATTTATTTTTGAGATGGTTAGCTGAGATTCAATATTAAAAGTGCGAATAGAATCTATTTCATCGCCCCAAAATTCTATTCTGATAGGGTTATCACTATTAATTGGAAAGATGTCAATAACATAACCTCTGACAGCTATTTCACCAGTCATATTAACGGTTGTCTCTCTTTTGTAACCTAAATTAAATAATTTTTCAATTAAATTATCTAAATTAACAGAATCGCCAACTTTTAAATTAATTTTACTATTTTTGAATTTTTCTTTTGAAGGTAAAAACCTTAAATACCCCATAAGATTAGTGATAATGATAGCTTTTTTTTCATTGATAACAGAGTTCATTGTTTCTAAACGAGTTATTTTAAATTCAGGTGAGACAGCAATAGCAACACTAGTTATAAAATCATCCATGGGAAAAAACCATACTTTGTCAGTATAGTGGGTAAGTGAGTTGTAAATTAATCCGGCTTCGTGAAGATTTGAAGTTACTAGAAGAACTGAGTTATTACTGTTTTTGAATTTTTCATAAATATAAATACTTTTTAATTCGTTATTTAAACCTATTAATTCATTTGAATCAACCCTATCAAATATTTTATCTAGGAAAGTCATTTTATCACTTCCATACTATTATATTTATTCATAAGGTTATCAAATGATAGATTTAAATAGTCCGTAATAATTTCTGGAGCTTTATCGGTTACTTTTTCTAAAACATTTAATTCATCTTTAGGCATTTTACCAATAACGTAATCAATTCTATCATGGTCTTTATTATTGGAAATGCCAATTTTTACTCTTTTATATTCATTTGAATGAAGATGTAATTCGATATTTTTTAGACCATTATGTCCACCAGAAGAACCTTTGTATTTTATTTTTAGTTTTCCAAGAGCAGTATCTAAGTCATCACAAATTATTAATATGTCTTCTAAGTTTATCTTAAAAAAATCTTTGAATTTGATGACAACTTCGCCTGATAAATTCATATATTTTTGAGGTTTTAATAAAATTACTTTTTCTCCTTTATAATTAAATTCAGTGTATAAACCATTAAATTTTTCTTTGTTGAAATCTAAGTTTTGGCTTTTGGCAAATTTATCTACAAATTTAAAACCTGCATTATGTCTAGTGTTTTCATACTCCTTACCGGGGTTTCCTAAACCAACTATCAATCTCATAGATCTCACCTTCTTTTTCTTTGACGATAATATTATAACACATTTTGAAATTTTTAAAATATATAGTCCTTTTTTGTGTTTTTGAATATTATATTTTAGAAATGGGGATGATTATTTTGAATGAAAAGTTTGGATGTGAAAGCTGTAATATAAGTGATAATTATGGGCTTTTATATGTGAATGAATGTAATGATGGGATAGTAGGTAAGGAATTTAAGATAAAAGCTAATCCACAATATCAAACTGTTCAGCCTGGTATGGAATATCTAATGGAACCGAAACCAATATTTGATAATCCAAATTATAAAGGAAGCGGTAAACTTAAAGATAAAGTAGCTATCATTACTGGTGGAGATTCGGGAATAGGTAGGGCGGTTGCGGTTTATTTTGCTAAGGAAGGTGCGAAAATAGTAATAGTCTATTATAATGAACATATAGATGCAGAATATACAAAACAATATATAGAATCTTTAGGTAGTGAATGTTTACTTATATCTGGTGATTTAAAGAATCCAAATTTTTGTCAAATGGTTATAAGAAATACTGTGGATAAGTTTGGGAAAGTGGATATTTTAGTTAATAACGCAGGAGTACAGTTTCAACAAAAAAGGTTAGAGGATATCTCTAACGAACAGTTTGATTATACAATGAAAAGTAATATTTATTCAATGTTTTACTTAACTAAAGCTGCTCTTCCTTATATGAGTAATGGTTCGATTATTAATACAACTTCAATTACTACCTTTCAAGGAGAACCAGAACTGATTGATTATGTAACTAGTAAAGGAGCAATCGTTGGGTTTACTAGAGCTTTAGCTAATAATTTAGCTCAAAAAAATATTAGAGTTAACGCAGTAGCACCTGGGGTATTTTGGACAGCATTACAGCCTAGTTGTTGGATGCCTAATAAAATACCAACTTTAGGTTCTGACTCGGATATGAGAAGAGCGGCTGATACTTATGAAATTGCACCTATATATGTTTATTTAGCTAGTGATGATGCTTCTTATACAACAGGTCAAGTATTTCATATAAATGGTGGACAGTATAAAGGTTAATCTTTATACTTTTTAATTTAAATAATATCTTGATTTATCTACTTTATAATTGTGTAAGATTTCTTCTTCAGTTAATACTTTTTTATATATTATAAAGTCATATACAGTACCTTGAAAATAACGATCATCGGCCGGGAGTGATTGTCCAATTATAAAATTGGCATCTGGATATGGAATAATATTGCTTTTACTTAAATTTTCTCCAATAAAATTACCATTAATATATAATTTTATTCCAACTCCTCCCTGATAAATCACTGTATACTGTTGTTTTTTATTTAATACTTGTTCTATTGGAATTTCAACAGTTGTTGGAGAACGAACAGTACCATGATAGAAAAAAGCGGTTTTGTCCCCTTGACCTTGATATAGTTGCATAGCTAATCCATACCATGGGCCAGATTCTACAACACCTAAATGATAACCATATAATCCCCTATAGGCACTGCCATCTTTTATATTAACAACAAAACTAAAAGTAAATTCTTGTCCAAAAATATCTTGATTATATCCAGTATCAATCACATTATCTACGCCATTAAATTCTAATCCATTATCATTTGTCCAATTAGAAGTCGTAAAATTGTTCATTGTATTTTGAATTGGAGTTGCTGTGCTTGAATTTAAATCTAAGGCTTTATTATACCAATTAGTTGTAGGAGTTCCATGACCGTTAGATGTATTTTCTATTCCATCATATAAAGCAAATAATCCATCTTTTATATAATCATCAGTTGTAAAAGTCTTTATATTGCCTTTAGCCTTTAATGTTAAGTTAGTACTAAATGCTGCGTACCCCACACATAAAAATAAAAGTAATGATAAACTTCCTATTATTAGTATTTTTTTTTTGTTTTTTCTTCTTAATCTTCTTATTTTTTTCATAACTAACCCTCATTATAATTAATACTTCAATTTTATTATATCATACTTCAAATGTTTTTGAAGTAATAATTATATAATTTTTATATATAATTCAAATTTTGTAAAATAATAAAATAAGGAGTATATATGAACAATTTAAAAAAAATTGCAAAAGCGAAAAATAAATCATTAACCTCTTTAGCAGTGGAATTAGGGGTTTCACAAGAGGCAATAAGCCAATATATTAGTGGAAAAATTAAGCCAAAATTATCTACTATTATTAAAATGGCAAAAATTTTAAATGTTTCAACTGATTACTTATTAGATTTAAGTGATGATATGACTAATTCTAATTTTAAGATAACTGAAAATGAACTTGCTTTAATTGGAAATTATAGAAAATTAAATGATAAAAATAAATATAAAGTTGAAGCTTATATACAAGCTATGGTAGATTTTTCAGAAGATACAAAAAAATAAGGTTTTCACCTTATAAATTATGATATTCATTATAAATTTTGCTTTTAGGAACATTTCGTTCTTTAGCAACTTTTTTTATGGCTTCATTTGGAGTTAGCCCATCTTCAATATATAAATTAACGTGATCTTTGATAGATAGGTTATCAAATGATTGTTTTTCATGATTACCTTCAACAACTATAACTATTTCTCCTTTTAAGTTTTCCACAGTTTTAAGTAGGTTTTCCACAGTTCCACGAATAACTTCTTCATATCTTTTACTTATTTCCCGGACAATAGCAATATTTCTATTACCAAATATTTCATAAATATTGTTTAGTGTTTTCATTAAACGATGGGGCGCTTCATAAAAAGCAATAGGATAGGGATTAGATTTTAATGATTCTAATTCTTTTTTTCTTTTTCCTTCCTTACTATTTAAAAAACCATAGAAAGTAAATGGGCCGCCACTTAAACCAGACATAACTAATGCGGGAATAACTGCCGTTGGTCCTGGTAAACATACGACATTATAACCTTTTTCAATAGCATTTTTTACTAGTATATAACCAGGATCACTAATTACTGGAGTTCCTCTATCACTTACGACGGCTATATTTTTACCTTCTTTTAGGTAATCAATTTCTTTTTCTTCATTTTGATCTTCATTATACAAATGGCTAGATATTAATCGATTATTTATATCAAAATGATTTAATAATTGTTTAGTAGTTCTCGTGTCTTCAGCAAATATAACATCTACTTCTTTTAAAATATTCAAGGCTCTTATTGTTATATCTTCTAAATTACCGATAGGTGTTGGTACAATATATAAAGTAGGGGATCCATCATAACTTTTTTGTATCATTTATATCATCTCACTTAAAATATTTTTGAATTTCATCAGTATAACTACCATCTGGATTATGACTATATAAAGGTGGCATTATTTTTAAACCTTTTTTACCATTCTTTTTTCCTTCAATTAATAAAATGTT
>CALVII010000049.1 GCA_944329465.1 uncultured Bacilli bacterium
ATTTTGTTTTGTCATTTAAATATACCTCCCTTGTATTGTTAAGCTATCTTGCTTACATTTACATGGTACCATGTTTGTTTAGAAAAATCAATATATTTTAAGCTTTTTTTACGTTTTTGATGTTAAATAACATATATTATTTTACTTTTATTTTCGGTATATTTTATTTATCTTCTATATTTGGTAATATTTTTGAATGTTAGATTACAATAGCAAACAAATTTCCCGAGCCTTTATTGACAAGTTTTGATAAGGTCTGTCTTAATTTAAAGCGAACACTTTCTGGCATTAACGATAATTTAGCTTGAATACCTTCTTGAACAATAACATCTAAACTTCTTCCAAATATTTCACTTTTCCAAATGTTTTCACTACCAGCATCTTTATCTTTCATTAAATAATTAATTAATTCTTTACTTTGAATTTCAGAGCCGATTATTGGTTCAAAAGTACTTTCAACATCAACTCTGATCATATGTATTGAAGGGGCAACAGCTTTTAACTTTATTCCGTAGCGACTACCTTGTTTAATAATTTCTGGTGTATCTAAAGTCATGTCGGCTAAAGTTGGAGAGGCTACTCCGTAACCTGTTTGCTTAACCATTTTTAATGCATCTTTAACTTGGTCATATTCTCTTTTAGCCTCGCCTAAATCTTGAAATAAACTTAGCAACTGAGATCTACTAGTAATATCTATACCAATTATTTCTTTTAATACTTCATTATATAAATTTGAAGGAGTTTTTAATGTTACCCTAACATTTCCTGTTGCCGTATCTACTTCTGATAAATATGCTTTTTCTATATATTCACATTCTTCTAGTTTTCCAGTTATTTGGTCAATGTCTCTAAGTTTATCTATTTCATGAATACTGTTTCTAATTGCTTCAATATATGATTTTTTTAACCAATTATTTGGTTCTAAGCATGCTACCCAATCGGCCATTTCAACATCTATACAAACAACCGGAAATTCATATAGTGCCTCTCTTAAAATATTATAAGCATCTCTTTCGCTCATATTATCAATGTTCATTGGTATGACTGGGGCATTATACTCTTCTTTTAAACTTTCAGCTAATTTTTCAGTTTCTGGAAGCATTGGATGGGTAGAATTTACAATTACTATAAATGGTTTCCCAATTTCTTTTAATTCTCTAGCAATTCGCTGTTCGGCTTCTACATAAGCACTTCTTTCAAATTCACCAATAGAACCATCGGTTGTTACTAAAACACCAATACTTGAATGATCTTTGATAACTTTTTCGGTGCCTATTTCAGCCGCTTCAACAAATGGTATGCTTTCCTCATACCATGGAGTATGAACCATTCTCGGACCATTTTCATCCTCATAACCTTTAGCTCCTTCTATGACATATCCAACACAATCTACTAATCTAACATCAGTTTCAAAGTCATCTATTTTTATTTTAGCTGCATTACTTGGAACAAATTTTGGTTCAGTTGTCATAATGGTTTTACCTTGAGCAGACTGTGGAATTTCGTCTAAGGTTCTTTTTCTTTCATACTCATCTTCAATATTAGGAACAACAAGATTTTCAATAAATCTTTTTATAAATGTTGATTTACCGGTTCTTACTGCTCCTACTACTCCTAAATAAATATCGCCACCTGTTCGTTCAGTGATATTTTTAATAATGTCTATCTTTTCCATATTATCCCTACTTTCTTCATTTAAATATATGAAGAAAAATCACAAATATGAAAAATAAAGTGTTTAGTTAAGATATTTTTTATTACTTTTTCCTACTAACCAGTCTAAAGATATATTAAAATTATTGGCTATTGTTTTTAGTATTTCTGTTTGAATTATAGTGGTATTATAGAAAATAATAATCCTGACAATGTTTATAAATTAAATTAAAAGACATTGACTAAATCATTTTATCAATGTCTTTGGGTACATTATCATTGATGACTGCATCAATGATTTTCTTTTGATTTTCTTCAGAGACTTCTCTTCCGGTCATTTTACTTAATTCACTAATTACTTCTCTTAAGGTTCCCTCATCTTTTAAATTACCTTCCTCTAGTTTTTTAGCCAAGTCTAAAATCGTCTCTTTATTTACATTGGTTTTCTTTTCTACACGTTTGAAAAAGTTATCTGAAAATGCCATTTTAAACCTCCCTACATTAATATATGCGGGAGGTTTTATTAGGCTACTGCTCTCCTTTGTTTTTAAAATTTAAGATAATTGGAGTTCCTGTGAAGTCAAAGTTTTCTCTTATTTTATTTTCTAAATATCTTTCATATGAAAAATGAATTAAGCCTTTACTATTAACTTGAATATTAAAAGTTGGCGGACAAATATTACTTTGATTTGAAAAGTATATTTTTAATCTTTTACCTTTATATGAAGGTGGAATGTTTAAGGCATAGGCATCAGTTATAACATTATTTAGACTACTGGTTGATATTTTCTTATGAGCGTTTTCATTTGCTCTAATTATTTCTGGCATTAAAGTATGAATGCGTTTTTTGGTTAAAGCTGATAAAAAGACAACCTTGGCATATGGCATAAACTGAAAATTATATTGAATATCTTCTTTCCATTTTTTCATAGCCTTATCTTTATCTTCAATAGTATCCCATTTGTTTACAGCAATAACGACAGCTTTGCCGGCATCAATGGCATAACCTGCAATATGTTTATCGTGTTCGATAATACCCTCTTCAGCATTAATAACTAATACACAGACATCTGATCTATCAATAGCTTTTAATGAACGAAGTAAGCTATATTTTTCAACATTTTCATATATTTTTCCACGTTTTCGCATACCAGCTGTATCGATAACAACAAAATCTTTACCCTGATATTTAAACGGTGTATCGATAGCATCTCTTGTTGTTCCAGCAACTGGGCTTACAATTACTCTTTCTTCATTTAATAGGGCATTTACCAAACTACTTTTACCAACATTAGGTCTTCCAATTATGGAAAATTTGATAACATCTTCTTCATATTCTTCTTTTATTTCTTTAAAGTTTTTAGTTATTTCGTCTAATAAAGTTGAAGTGCCTATGTTGTGCTCGGCAGAAAGTTCGATGTAATTATCAAAAGCTAAATCATAAAAATCATATTTATGTTCCTCATAAGCTTTAGAATCAGTTTTATTAATAGCAACGATGATGGGTTTACCACTTTTCTTTAATATATCTCTTACCGTGTAATCATTAGCTGTTAATCCTTCTTTTCCATCGACAACAAAAACGACAATATCAGCTTCGTCTATTGCAAGCTCGGCTTGGCCTTTAATTTCGGTATTAAAATTACCAGTAGTGATATCGATACCTCCTGTATCGATCAAATGAAAACTATAATCTAAATAATTAACTGTTCCATATAATCTATCTCTAGTAACTCCAGGGGTATCTTCAATTATTGCCATTTTCGTGCCGACTAAACGATTAAATATTGTAGATTTTCCAACATTTGGTCTTCCGACTAAGGCAACTACTTGTTTTCGCATATTATCACCTACACTTTTATGATTTGACTTTTTTTCTTTATACTATTTGCCTCTTTACCATAAATAATTTCACCATTTTCTAAAATAATACCTAATTCTAAATTATTTAAAGTTTTAATGGCTTTTAAATAAATGGTATCACCATTTTTATATATAATAAATTTATTTAGAAGTTTTTTACTTATTTCAAAAATATCTTCTATTTTATACAAAAAAGAATCTTCTATTACTTCGATATTTAATTCTATTTGGTTATTAAAGTAATCTAAGTATTCTAGTTCTTCTTTTTGCATGTCTATTATAAGGCCATAGTTACTATCTTTATATATAAACACATTATAATATCCATATAAATCTATATTATATTTATTTTGAATTTTATTTATTAATTTAATTATTTTCTTTTCAAGTATATTTTGATTGGTTAAATCAAGGTTTTGAATATATACTTTATCTAGAAAAAAGGTAATGTTTTCGTCAATTATAAGTTTCATTTTATCACCTAAAATAGTGTATGAAACTTATCATTACAATGTTATAAAATCACATTGTCCTTTCAATTTTTTTATGAATTTCTTCTTTACCATCTTTAGTTAAACTAGAAAACATGACAAATTCGTCACCAACAACTAAATCTAAATCATTTAATATCATATTACGCTGTTTTTGTCTAGATGTGATACCTATTTTATCAGCTTTAGTGGCGACGATAGTAACTGGCAATTTATAGTATTTTAAAAAGTTATACATTAGAATATCGTCATTGGTTGGTCTATGACGAAAATCAATTAAGAGAAATACTCCTTTTAGGTTTTTTCGATTTACTAAATAATCTTCTATCATTAATCCAAACTTTTTCCTTTTAGTTTTACTAACTTTAGCAAAGCCATACCCTGGGGCATCAACTAAATAAAATTCATCGTTGATATTATAAAAGTTGATGGTTTGGGTCTTTCCTGGTCTACTAGATGTTCTAGCAAAGTTTTTTCTATTTATGATTGTATTTATAAAGCTACTTTTTCCAACATTGGATCTACCTACTAACATATATTCTGGTTTATCATCGGTTGGATATTGACTTCGGCGGATTGCCGAGATTGCTAAATCAACTGATTTAATTTTCATTTCTATCACCTAACTATACGTTTAAAGTATAACAAAATTCACATTAAAAGTAAAGGTGAGCTATTTTTGGAAATGTTTTTTTACCTTGCTTAAACCATGCTTTATGGTTTCTTTTTTCCCTAGGGTTGTACTACTACTTAAAGCTAATCTAATGGAATTTGGGAGATTAGTTTTTCTAAAATAATTATTTATGATTTTACTGATGTATTCTACATCTGTTTTATGATCTTTTAAGTGTTTATTTAAGTAATTTTTTAAATTATCCGGAAGTTCATTTATAAATTCTATTGGATGAGGATTCACAATTATACCGTTTTCTACTGAAATCATGTCACTTTGTCCATATGTTTGATTAAAAAAGTCAAAAGAACCATTTACAATATCTGAAGATTTTGTCTTTTTTTCACCTGGTAATATTGTTCGAAAATCATACATATAAGTTATTTTAGAAATGGTATTATATAAATCACTTTCAGATAATTCGTCCATACTATTAAGTAAAAGTGCGGTTATAAGTATATTTTTTCTATTTGTTTCAATTTGCCTTTCTAAAGTTTCCGGGATGCTTTGATATAAGATTGGCTTAGTTAAACGACCAGCCATACCAAAATATTTCCAAGTATTTAAATCTTCTTCTAAAGCTTTTCTTGATATAACCATAGCTTTAAAGTGTATGCCATCTTGATAGAATTTTAAACAGCCCAGATTACTATAAAATTTTGTTTTTTCTTTTTTATTTAATAATATTCTTTTATCAAAATCGTCTGAGAAATGATGTGGATTTTGTTCATAATCATTTATTAAAAAATCGTTAAAATCTTCAGTAATTATAATTACATCTTTATCTGGTTTTTCTTCACATTTATAACCTGCTTGTCTATAAATACCTGAGCCATAACCTATGAGTGCGACAGTAGGTGGTAATTTTGCTTTTAAATTTTCTATAATCTCTAAATTATCCATGTTTTATCTCCTTTGAATGCTTGTTATTATAGCATATTTTCTATTAATATACAAAGTAATTATATCACTATAAGGTTATTTTGTTCTTTTTATTTTATAATTTATGTATTTTTTTAAAAAAGAAGGAAAATGGTATATTAACGTCGTATGTTTATTATAGAAGGGGCTTAGAAAGGAGATATATGAAAAAATTATTATTGTTTGTTTTTATGATGTGTATACTTATACCCGTTCATGGTTTAGAAGATAGTAATATGATTAGAAAGTATAAGTATTTTCGTTTGAATGAGGTTTTGGGTCCAATGGTTACAAAAGAAGAAATTACTGAAGAGTTTCCATTAATCCATGAAGATAATTATATCAAGAGTGATTTGAGTGAGCTTAGTGTAGATAGGCCTTTAGAGAAAGATGGAAGAAAAATATACGATTATGATGGTTTTCATTATGTAAAACCAATGAAAGTTAATAAGGTTGAAATTAAAGCGAATGAAGGTTATAAGTTTTCCGATATAAAACTTGAAAGTATTCAAGGAGAAATCAGCTATGAGAGTAATAATAATGATATTGTGACTTATGAAAACAGCAGAATATTTAAACTTGATAAAGAAGCCAATTTATCTGATTTAATTATTAATTGCATAGGAACCGGAGACACGGAGAAATATTTATTTTCGATTATATTTAAAAACGATGATTTTGTAGTAGGCGATATTTATATAAATACTTTTTTAGATAATATTGTTTTATATGGAAGAGATGTTCCTATAAAAAAATCTGCTTATGAGAATGTTTATAGTTTAAAAAAACTCGATGATGATAGTTTGACTTACAAAGGGAATATAAAGTTGTATCAATATCAAGATTATAAGTTTCAGTCATATAAATTAGAAAGGGAATACTATGATGAGTATTTATCTGAACCGTTTGAAGATTATATTTATAAAGATGAGACAGATTATATTGATGTTTTAAAAAATGATTTATCTAAAGAAGAAACTACAACCGGTTTAGAAAAGGTAAGCTCTTTAATTTCTGAAAAGCCGACAGTAGAAAAAACGAGTACTATAGTTAAAAATAAAGACAACGATGATGTTCCTAAAAATAATATTAGTGTACCAGTAAATGATTATTCTAGTTTTAAACTACCTATTCAATATGACAATGCCTTAAAAATCGATAATAAAACTTCCTCAAATAACGTTAATAGCAAACCTATTTATTATTATTTTATATTGGTAATCTTAACTATTTTATTATTATTAACACTCAAACTTAAAAACAAACTAAAAGAATATTACAGGTGATAAGTTTTTATCACCTTTTTGGATGAAAAAATGAAGAAAAAATTCAAAAGTTATTGACTTTTCTTTAATTTTAATGGTATACTTAGTGAGTAATTTGATTTATGGGGAATTAGCTCAGTTGGCTAGAGCACCTGCTTTGCACGCAGGGGGTCAGGAGTTCGAGTCTCCTATTCTCCA
>CALVII010000050.1 GCA_944329465.1 uncultured Bacilli bacterium
GTTTATTTTCATATAGTTTAAGTATAAAGGAGGAAATAAACATGGAAACACTTAAAGTACGCGCTAAAAGCAATCCTAATTCAGTAGCTGGAGCTTTAGCTAATGTTTTTCGCGAGAAAGGAACTGTGGAAATTCAAGCAATTGGAGCTGGAGCTTTGAATCAAGCTATTAAAGCAATTGCAATTGCGAGAGGGTTTGTCGCTCCTAGTGGCAAAAATTTAATATGCATTCCAGCTTTTACCGATATTGTAATCGATGGCGAGGAACGTACAGCTATTAAATTAATTGTTGAATCAAGATAGAAATTTCTATCTTTTTTTCTATATCAAGTATATCATAATTCTTCTTTAATGAGTGAAATTACGACAAATATTGACACAATTTTATTGTTTTTTATACAACTCAAAAAACGCCATGAATATTTTGTGGCGGTTTTTAATTATTTAGTTTTTTAATCTTAAAGTGTTTAAGATAACCGTGAAACTACTAAAGACCATAGCCATGCTGGCAATCATTGGAGTAACTGTAATACCAATGGGTTTTAATATACCGATGGCAACAGGAATCATAATAAGGTTATAGAAAAAGGCCCAAAAGAGATTTTGTTTGATAATTTTAAATGTTTTTTTACTAATGTTTATTAGTTTTAAAATACTGTTCAAATTATTTTGCGTCAAAATAACATCTGATGAATCCATGGCAATATCAGTGGCTCCATGAATACTGACACCAATATCGCTTAATGATAAAGCTGGTGAATCATTTATGCCATCACCACACATCATGACATTTTTGTTTTCTTCTTTTAGTTTTTTAATAACTTTAGCTTTTTCGGATGGAACAACATTGCTATAAACTATGGTTATACCTAATTCTTTAGCAATCTTACTAGCAGTTTTTTCATTATCCCCTGTAAGCATAATAGTAGTAATGCCCTGCTTTTGTAATTCATTAATTACATTTTGAACGTTTTCTCTGATGATATCATTAGCACCGATTAAAGCAATAATTTCATTATTTTTTATGACATATATTATTGAATTACCATTTGAAGATAGGTCATTTTCATCATAAGTATGAGTGTTTTCAATATTATATCTATCTAATAATTTAGAGTTACCAAGCATTATCTCTTTATCTTCTACTATACCTTTAATACCAAAACCTGGAATGTTTTCAAAAGATGATACTTCTAACCTATTTACGTTATTTTCAAACATATAATCCTCAAAAGCTTTACTAATTGGATGGTTTGATTTGACTTCGAGGCTACTAACTAACTGCAATAATTTTTGATCACTTAAATTACTATAGTTTATAACTTTAGAAAATTTTAATTTACCATAGGTTAAAGTGCCGGTTTTGTCAAAGATGATGGTATCAACTTTTTGAACATTTTCTAATATTTCACTTTTCTTGACCAAGATACCTTCTTTAGCGCATAGTCCACTACTGACAACGATGGCAAGAGGTGTGGCCAAGCCTAAACTACAAGGACAAGCGACAACTAAAATGGTGACAAAGGTTATTAATGACTCATTTAAATCTTTAGTTATAAGTAAATATAATATTAAAGTTATTATGGCAATCAATATGACAACTGGAACAAAGATGCCAGATACTTTATCGGCCATTTTAGAAATAGGTGCTTTAGTGTTACTTGCTTCGATAACTAATCTAACGATTTCAGATATAGTGGAATCTTTACCGATTTTTTCAGCTTGGTATTCGATGTAACCATCGTAGTTTAGGCTGCCAGCTAGAACTTTGGCACCGATAGTTTTATTTACGGGTTTGCTTTCACCAGTTATAAATGAATCATCAAAATGAGCTTTGCCAAGAGTTATTTCGCCATCAACCGCTATTTTTTCACCAGCTTTACAAACGACAATATCATCTTTTTTTATTTCATCTAAAGTTACTTCTTTATATTCGCCATTTTTCTTGATGATAGCCTTGTTTGGAGTAATGGTTACTAGTTTTTGAATGGCCTCTTTGGTTTTATCTTTACTTACTCCATCGATAAACCGTCCCAGTTTAATGAAGTAAATAACAATAGCCGATGATTCAAAATATAAATTCATAGCGGCATTATGATTACCTTTGAAGACTAGATACATATTATAAAGACTATATAGGAAGCTTGTTATAACCCCGATTCCAACTAAAGTATCCATATTAGGAGTTTTGTGAATTAAATTTTTATAACCATTTTTAATAATATCAAAACCATAGATTAAGAATGATATAGTTAGTAAAAGTAAAGTAAGCATATATGGGTATATATGATTATGCGGATCCAAATAAGGAATGGATGGCAAGTTTAACATATGACCCATAGAGATATACATTAGGATTATAGCTAGAATGGTAAAGATAATTAGTTTGATTTTTTCAGTTTTACTTTTGGCTTCAAATTTTATCTCTTTAAATTCACCTAAGCTTTTGAAACCGGCTTTTTTGACAAAGGTTTCTAGTTTAGAAATATCCAATATTTTTTCGTTATAATCAATAGTGGCACTAGCCATGACTAAATTAACTGAGGCGTTATAAATACCATTTTGTTTGTTTAGGTATTTTTCTAAACCATTTGAACAAGCAGAGCAAGTCATACCATCAATAGATAAAATTATTCTTTGCATAATTTCACCTACTCTACTACTTTAAAATCTAAATCTTCGATGGCTTCTTTTATGGTGTTTATATCGACATCTTTATTTAATGTAATTTTAACGTTTTTGCCTGTGTGACTAGCTTTAGCATTTTCAACACCATCAATATTCATTAAAATGTTTTGAATACGTTTTTCGCAGCCTTCACAAGTCATTCCTTCTACTTTTAAAGTTATTTCTTTCATATATATTTCCTTTCTAATTATTAAATTTTTTAAATAAATTTACTACTTCATCAACGGCCTTTAAATTTCCCTTTTGTAAGTCGTTGGTTATACATGTGTGCAAATGAGAGTCTAGAAGATCGTTTGATAAACTTTGAACAGAGTTTTTAATAGCAGATAATTGAATTAGAATGTCATTACAATAAGAATCTTTTTCAATCATCTTTTTTACTCCATTAACTTGACCGTTTATTCTATTTAAACGGTTGATGAGATTTTTTTTAGTTTCATCACTTCGATGGGTCTTTTTTATATTATTCATTTTTTATCACCCATATTCATTATATACCCCATGGGGTATTTAGTAAAGATATTTTGCCTTTTATATAAAATTAAAGATAGATATCTAACTGATAACTATCCTTAATTTTATCATTGTGTTAAAGCTTTAATAATTCTTTCTTTTTCATGTCAAATTCTTCTTTAGTAATAGCACCCATGTCTAGTAAATCTTTGTATTTTTTTACCTCATCTGCAGCTGAAAAGTTATTAGCACGAGAATTTAAACTTTCATTTTGCGTTTGTTCTATTTGATCTATTACAATTTGAAATTTAGACAAAATTTCTTGAACACATTTAGACGCTTGTTTATATATAAATCCATTCTTTTTAGTTTCACTATTAATCAAAGTCAAATAAATAATTGGTTTATCAAGATTTCTTGTAGTAATTTTAATTTGTAATTTATTACACATTTGTTTAGTTTTCTTTGATGTTCCACCAACGATTGCACCTGCTAGTCCAAATATGGCACCACCAACTAAAGCTTTTCCGAGACCACCTTTAGTTATAGATGTACCATCTTCTAATACCTCAAAATCTAACACGTCTTCATATTTAAAAACATAGCAATTATCAATTTTGGTTGTAAATGATGTCTTTGGAAATACAAACCATTTATGATTATCGTCAAACCAAACATATGCGTCAACTTTATATGTTGGAATAAACGCTGATATTCTCTCACTATTTTCTTTCAAATCATTATCTACAAATTCTATTCTTTTCTTTATTTCATCTAGTGAAGAAGATTTTAGGGTATCTATATTATAACCATCAGACAATTTAGTTTTGGCAACACAATTATTGCACAAAAAATTTCCATCATTCATTTTTGTACGAACTAAAGGTCCTACCTCCGTACCACACAAAATGCATTTTTCCTTTGAAAACAATCCCATATTAATTGCTCCTTTTCCATACTTGACAAATTATTATTTGTCTTTAAATTCAGTATATCATTTTTCTACTATAAAAACTACCTTTAACGAAAAATAATACATAAATTTGATGTAATTATGTATTATTCATATTTAATTATCTAATTTTAATGGGCTTGTTTCCATGCTTTGATTTTTTCTAATCTTTGCTTAAATCTAGCTTCATTGCCACTGATACCTGGCTTATAGTATTCTCTACCTTTTAAGGATGGTGGCAAGCACTCCATGTTAGTGAGCTTTTCTTTAGTGTCATGGGCATATTGATAGCCTTTACCATAGTTTAAGTCTTTCATTAGTTTGGTTGGAGCATTTCTAATGACAAGTGGGACTGGTTCAGCTAAAGTGTTTTTGGCATCTGAAGCGGCCAATCTATAAGCAACATCGCAAGCATTTGATTTAGGAGCTAGTGACATGTATATGACAGCTTCAGCTAGATGAACGTTACATTCAGGCATACCAATGAAATGACAAGCATGATAAACGCTGATAGCAACGTTTAAGGCATTAGTGTCGGCAAGTCCGATATCTTCAGAGGCAAATCTTGTGATTCTTCTAGCAATATAAATCGGATCTTCTCCTGCTTCTAGCATTCTAGCAAGCCAATATACTGCCGCATCAGGGTCGGAGTTTCGCATAGATTTGTGCAAAGCAGAAATTATGTTGTAGTGTTCTTCTCCATTTTTATCATAAAGCAAGGCCTTTTTGGATATACTATTTTCGATTATGTCTTTAGATACTTGAATGATGCCATTGTTATCTTCTTCGGCATTGGTGATTATCATATCTAAAGTGGTTAAGGCACTCCTCGCATCACCGTTTGCAAAATCAGCAATTATTTTTAAGTCGTCTTCACTGATGTTTATCTTTTCTTTACCAAAACCTCTTTCATCAGTGATGGCTCTTTTAAGTAAAATTAAAATATCATCACTAGATAATTCTTTTAAAACAAATACTCTACATCTTGAAAGTAAGGCGTTATTAATTTCAAATGATGGATTTTCAGTGGTGGCCCCAATTAAGACAATTGAACCTTTTTCGACAAATGGTAAAAAAGCATCTTGCTGAGCTTTATTAAATCTATGAATTTCATCGACAAAGACTATAGTTCTGATGCCTAGTCTAATACTATTTTCGGCATCTTCCATAACCTTTTTTATCTCTTTGATACCAGATGTTACAGCCGAGAATGTAATAAATTCAGATTTTGTTTTATGGGCAATTATTCTAGCTAATGTGGTTTTACCGACTCCTGGTGGGCCCCAGAAAATCATGGAAGAGATGTTGTCTGATTCAATCATTTTTCTTAGTAATTTGCCTTCACCAATTAGATGGGTTTGGCCGACAAATTCAGTTAGATTTCTTGGGCGCATACGAGATGCTAATGGTTCGTTTGCTTCATTGTCAAATAAAGATTGTTGACGCATGATTATTTCTTAATTATTGTTTATCGTTATTTTGTCCCCAATTGGCGCTGGATACCCAATCCGATAATTTTTCTGTTTGCTCCTTAGATGCTTTATTAGTATAGATATTTTTTGAATTTTCTATAGCTTTGGTGATGTACATCAATAAATCTGGGTTAGCTTGTAAAATCTCCTGACTGACAAACAATACTTCTCCTCCATTTAATTCATCTCTCAAAAGAGCATTAAATCCTAATAAATTATACATAAGTGAGCTATTCTTACCATCTTCATACGTAAAATAAACGCCCTCTGGAAAAGTTACATAATTTCCTGTAAGAATAAACCAAGGAAATCTCACTTCCAGTCCTGATGCAAATTTTTCGGTAACTCCATTTTCTGATAATGTAATTTCATATTTAACTTGATAATTTTTAAAACTTCCTTGTAAATTATCCAAACCATGAATATAAAACCAGCTGGTTACTAAATCTTTACGGGTATAAAAAACTAAGAATGGCTTGCACATTAACATTATGCCTAATATAGCAACTAATAAACTTACTGCTACATATAAAAGATTAGTACTATTTGGTTCACTAATAAGCATAATGGCAAACATTATTGTTAATGGCACAAAGATAATAGCACAAAGTAAGCCTATTTTCTTATAATATTTTTTGTTTTGAGCCACAAATAAATTTTTAAATCTGTCAAAATCAATCATAACTTGATATTTAATTTCTCTCATAGATATTCTCCTTTTTATTTTGTATTTTTCTTTATAGATTTTAAATATATTTTAATTTTTGGCATTTTGTGGATGAGGTACACCACCTCCTTTGATTTGTCATATAGTTTAATTTCAATAAAGTGAATTATTAAATATATCTGCTGTTATGTTTATTGTATCATATATGTTTTCTCTTGTCACTCCGATTAAAACAATTCATTTAATTATCTCTATTATGATTTTTTCTATAAATGTTTATCTCTTAAAGTAGTCCATTTTGGACTGCACCCCTTAGAGTAGACATCAAATAAAAAGCAGTTCAATAAAAATGTTATAATACACTTCCGAAAGGAGG
>CALVII010000051.1 GCA_944329465.1 uncultured Bacilli bacterium
AAAATTATGATTGTTTTCTTTTGTCTTCTTCTTTTTCTTCGCATATTATTCACCAATTATATTATACCCCCCCCCCCATGAAATTTTCAAGTTTTTTCCTTATATTTAATAAAAAAAGAAGCATGGCTTTACACTTCTTTCTTTGTGGGGGTGGTGGGGTTGTAAAAACTTAAAATAACATTAAATATAAATATACAATGTACATTATTTTTTTAAATATGATTTTAATTTAATATATTTAACATCTTCAAGCATTTCTTTAAATATTTCATTTATTTTATTTTTATCCATAGATTTTCACCGCTTTTATGATAACATTACTTGTTTTTTTTGACTACAAATTCGACAATGTTAGATATAATTAGAACTATTTGATATTTTGGGTTTGAGCTTTGCAAATTTTTATAATTATAGTATAATTATAGTGGTGTTAAATATGAAGAGAACAATAGGGGCTAGATACAACTTTAAAAACATAAATACATATGCAAATAGAGGAATGACATTAGAAGCTGATATCAAAGCTAGTAATGATTATTATTTAGTTAATGATATAGCTGTTATATATAAAAAGCCGACACCTATTACAATTTCAAAAGTTAATTATCCTTCGAGGGCTGAAGCAGTTATTAAAGAAGGGTACTTTAAAACGCCATCAACTACTGATTACAATGGAATATACAAAGGAAAATATATCGATTTTGACGCAAAAGAAACAAAGTTAAAAACATCATTTCCTTTAAATAATGTTCATCCACACCAAATCAAACATTTAAAGCAAATATATAAGCATGGCGGAATTGGATTTTTAATTGTTAGATTTACGGTTATTAATAAGACTTTTTTATTACCAATCGAAACTTTAATGAATTTTTTAGATAAAAATTCCCGTAAATCTATTCCTCTTTCATATTTTGAAGAAAATGCGTATATAATTAAAGATAAATACAACCCAAGAGTCGATTATTTAGAGGTTTTAGATAAATTATATTTTGGAGGTAATGTATGAAGGATTTAAAAGTTTTTTTTAAAAAAGATTCGTTTAATTTGTTAGTGTTTATATTATCGTTTGTTGTTTTATTAATAGGAATTTTTGTGGTAAATTTTTTGGTTGCTATATTAGTATTTATCCTAATTAATTTGATTTGGGTTATTCCTTTTATTAAGTGGAAGACAAAATTAGATGATCGCAAAAAGAAAAAAACAGCTATACCTAAACACCATGAAGAAGTGGAAACATTAGATTTAAATGAAGATAAAGTTAGCGTAGCTTTAGAAGAAAGAAGTGAAAAAATGGCTAAAAAGGGTAAAAATAGTAAAAAAGATAAGAAGAAATTGGGTAAAAAGATTTTTCTTGGATTTTTAATTTTTTTCCTTATTTGTATTATTGCTGGTATTGCTTTCTTTATATTTATTGCGGTAACTGCTGGTAAGTTTGATCCTGATAAACTATATTCTAAAGAAGCGAGCACTTTACTAGACAAAGATGGCGAGGTGTTTGCAAAACTTGGAACTCAGATGAGGCAAAAGATCGACTATGAAGATATGAGTGAAGAACTTATAAATGCGATTGTAGCAACAGAGGACTCGAGATTTTTTGAACATAATGGTTTTGATTTACCCCGTTTTATGAAAGCATCTTTTGGACAGTTATTAGGCCAAGATGCCGGTGGTGCGTCTACACTTACAATGCAAGTTTCTAAAAACCAATATACATCTGCAGTATCTAGTGGATTTGCGGGTATTAAACGTAAGTTTACCGATATTTATATTTCAATGTTTCAGATAGAGCCTAATTATTCTAAAGAGGAAATTATAGAGTTTTATGCGAATTCTTATTATTTAGGTAGTGGTGCTTATGGTGTTGAACAAGCAGCTGAGACTTATTTTAATAAAGAAGCTAAAGATTTAAATTTATCTGAATCTGCAATGATTGCGGGACTTTTCCAATCACCTGTGGCCTATGATCCTAATATTAATCCCGAAAAAACAGAATCTAGGAGATTAACTGTGCTTAGTCTAATGAAAAGACATGGTTACATAACCGATAAAGAATATGAAATAGCTAAAAAAATGACTGTTGATAAAATTGTTATAAAAGGTAGAAGTGCGAATACTAGTAACGCAAAATATCAATCATTTATCGATAGAGTGGCTGCAGAAGTTGAGAAGAAAACCGAATATGATCCTTACTCATATTCCATGAAAATTTATACAACTATGGATAGAGAAAAACAAGACGAAATTTCAGCTATTATGGATGGTTCAAATTATAAATGGGAAAACGATAAAGTTCAAGCTGGTATAATTGCTATGGAGACTAAAACTGGTGAAATAGTGGCTATCGGCGGTGGTAGAAATAAAACTGATGCGAAGTCTTATAATAATGCGACAGATATTAAAAGACAAATTGGTTCAACGGCTAAACCTTTATTTGACTACGGTCCAGCTGTAGAATACTTAAATTGGAATACCGACCATCCAATTATCGATGATAAAACAACCTATAGTGATGGGACAGAGATTAACAACTGGGATGGTAGATATAAAGGAATTATTACTATCAGAGAAGCTTTAGTTGATTCTCGTAATATTCCAGCTCTAAAAACATTCCAAAGCGTTCCTAATGCTGATATTAAAGATTTTGTAACAAAATTAGGACTATCTCCTGAGGTACAAAGTAATGGTAAGTTGCATGAAGCTCATGCCATTGGCGGTTATACAGGTGAATCTCCAATGACAGTAGCTGCTGCTTATGCAGCATTCGGTAACAACGGTACTTATATTGAACCTCATACATTTACAAAAATCGAGTTTGACGAAACTGGGGAAACTTATGAAAACGACTATAAGAAAACTAAGGTAATGAGTCCAGAAACGGCTTATATGGTTACTGATATGCTTGTTGATACTGGTCAAAGTGCTTTAGGAAGATACAACAATATTAATGGATCACAGTTTGCAGCAAAAACTGGTACAACCAACTTTGATGAAGAAACTATGAAACAAGCTCATTTACCAAGTAATGCTGTTAACGACTTATGGGTTGCAGGATATAATTCAGAATATTCTATAGCTGTTTGGTACGGTTATGAAAATAGAAATGACGGTTATAACAGATTTGGTTCTAGCCAAAATTCAAGATTATTCCAAGCAGCAGCTAAACATTTCTTTGATAAAGATGCAACTTTTGAAAAACCAGATGGGGTTGTTGAAGTTACAGTTGAAAGAAATACTGGTTATTCGATGCTTCCTAGTGAAAATACTCCTAATGATATGAAAACTACAGAGTTATTTAAGGAAGATAGTAAACCTACTGAAGTATCAGCTAGATTTAACACTTTATCTAATGTTTCTGATTTAAAAGCAAGTGTTGATGGTAATAAAGCTACTTTAACATGGAAAGCAATTGATACTCCTGATGCTTTAAATAAAAGTTATTGGAGTCCACTTGTGGCGAAAGCATTTGCATTATCTAAAGATCAGAATACATATTTATCTTATATTATGTCATTTAATAGTGGTAGATTAGGAAATGTGGTATATAATGTATATAGTAAAACAGCGAATGGTCTTACATTACTTACAAGTGTAAATGGTAACAGTGCGACAGTTAAACTTCCAAATACTGCTTCACCAACTTTAGTGGTTAAAGCTAGTTATTCTAACTTTAAAGGTGCAGAAAGTTCTGGAACTGAAGTTAAAGTTGATTATGAAGGAGTTTCAGTAAGTGATGTAACTGCAACATTAACTGGTGAAGCAACTTATACATTAAAAGTTGGAGAAACTTATACCGAACCTATTAAACCAGTTACGGTAAAATTAGATGGTGAAGATATTACTAGTGATTGCGATATTTCATTGACGGTTACCGATACTAGTGGAAGCCCTATAACTAATTGGCAAAGTGTGATTGGTAAGAGTACTGGAACTTATACATTTACATATACGATTACATATCAAGAGGAAAAGGTTACAACGTTAACTAGAACAGTTAATGTTGAATAAGAAAGAAGACATATAACGAGCTTTATATGTCTTTTGTTTTATAATATTTACATATTTCTTTTAAATGACAATTTTCACATTTTGGGTTTCTAGCTAAACAGTGATATCTACCAAATAAAACTAGTTGATGATGTCTTTTACACAAATCTTCTTTTTTAAATTTTTTAGTTAGTTTTTTTTCAATGGTTAAAACATCGTCTTTTTCTTTAGCTAAATTTAATCTTTTACTAACCCTAGATACATGGGTATCAACAGCTATGCATGGAACATTAAATATATTGCTTAATACAACATTGGCTGTTTTTCTACCAACTCCTGGAAGCGTTTCCAAATATTCCCTATTATTAGGTAATTTACCGCCATAATCTTTTTCTAATCTTTTAGCAATTTCAATTAAATTTTGAGCTTTTTTATGATAGGTTCCAATGGGTCTAATAATATTTTGAACATCATTAATATCGGCTTGAGATAAAGCTTTTAGTGTATTGTATTTTTTAAACAATATTTTGGTGACCTCGTTTACTCTTTTATCAGTGGTTTGAGCACTTAACATAGTGGCAAGTAATAGTTCATAGTCTTTAGTATAATTTAATTCACATCTAGGATTTGGAAATAGCTCGTCCAAATAATTTTCAATCATTTTCATTGAGCCAGTCATATTCAAATACTTCCTTTTTTGGTTTTTGTTTACTATGTTTTTCTCTTTCTGATTTTATATCTTTTTCAGTTTTAATGCCTTTTTTTCGCCACTCTGATAATATTTTATCAATATATCTTAAATTAGAAACACCATTATATACAGCTTCTTTTAAGGCAAGTTCAATAGTTTCTTCGCTATAGTTACCATCTATCCAAGCACCTATTATTTCATATTCCATAGGACTTAAAGTTCTACCAAACTCTTTTTCAAATTTATCATATATAGTTGTTTTAGGAGTTTCTTTTTTATCGTTAATCATCGTCATAGCAAGTTTATTATACATTTCATTTAAATCAATATATTCTTCACAGACCTTTCCTGATTTAACTGATATTTTTAAAATATCTTTACTAGTTAAATTATCGATTAATTTTAAAACATCTGGTAATTTTATATTTAAATCTTCGGATATTTTTTCTGGATCAAATTCATTACTTCCTAACAGATAAATTATAATTATTAATTCTTTATCAGTTAATTTTAATTTTTTATAATTGGTTAACAAAGTTCTTGGAACCATAATGTGACCGTCTTTTATAAGTTCTAATATTTTTCCTGTCATAAGCATCACCTTTGTATTCTATTATAACTTAATTATCTATATTTTTACAATAAATATATAGAAAAAGTCCAAAAATGTGGGCTTGTTTAATATTTAACCTTTAAATTATAGTTTTTACTACTGTCTAAATTAGCTTTAGTTTGCGAAGATATTAAAATACTTTCGTTTTGTTTTAATGTTTTGTTTACTTCACTTTTTATTTTTAATACCTCTTTGTTATTTGAATTTAAAACTATTATATCTACATCATTTAAATTTATAGTTTCTTTGCTTTTATTTTTTAAAGTAGCTTCAATAAACACTTCGTCATTTATTATTTCAATGTTTTGATTTTCAACAGTTATATCTTTATTTATAACTTTATCGTTTTTATGTTCTTTTAATTTTAACAAATTAAATATTAACAATAAAACGACAAGAAGAGTTATTACTACAATACTTAGAATAATTATTATTTTCTTTTTCATGTTCCACTTCCACTATCTATACATGTTCCTTTTATAGTTTGAGTTAAAGCTATCCACTTACTACTTTCTCCACTACTTGTACATGTTGGTGGAACAGTATCTCTTTTTACTGGTGTTGAAGATACCTCTGATATATTTCCAGCTTTATCTACAGCTCTAAATTCTATATTAGAATTATTATCTACATTAAAAGTAATAGTTCCTATTCCATTTTCGATAGTTATATTAGTTGATGTCCATACACCATTATTATTCCATTCATAGTGATCTATCCCACTACCTTCGTCTACCGATTTTAAAGTTACTACTATATTTTTATTAGTCCAGTTACCATTTGAAGAGTTAGTTATTGTAGGTATTGTTGGTTTTATATTATCTATAGCTTTAGATATTAAATTTAAATTATTGTTTAAATTATACTTTTCATTTATATTTCCTACTTTATTATTTCCATTATACCATCCATCTATAGCATATCCAAGTGATGGAGTTATTTCAGGTAAAGTAATTTCGCATGATGTATTATTGTTATAGATATTACATGAGTCTTCTACTTTGCCAATACTTTCTATGTTCTCACCTTTTTGATATGTCACTTTTAAGGTTTTAGA
>CALVII010000052.1 GCA_944329465.1 uncultured Bacilli bacterium
TCAATTAATTTACCTATAACTTTATTTATTTTTTCAAGTTCTTTCATCAAACCAATTTTATTTTGCAGTCTTCCAGCGGTATCGATTAAAACGACATCATAATTTTCTTCCTTGGCTTTGGTAACCCCATCATACATAACACTAACTGGATCGGCATTTTCTTTTGAGACTATATCAACGTCTATCCTTTTGGCCCACTCGTCTAACTGCTCAATGGCTCCGGCTCTAAATGTATCTCCCGCAACCATTAAGACCTTTTTACCTTCTTCTTTTAATTTACTGGCTATTTTACCAATAGTTGTCGTTTTGCCAGCTCCGTTAACACCAACAAATAAAATAACTGTTGGGCCTTCTTTCGCATAATTTATTTTATTGGTAATGATGTCACCACCAACATATATAATGAACATTTCGTCGACAATAATATCTTTTAATTCGTCAGCTGTTTTAATGTTTTCTTTTTTGACTCTTTTTTTAAGTCTATCAATTATTTCCATTACAGTATTTACACCAATATCGGACATAATTAGTATTTCTTCTAAATTTTCGAAGTATTCTTCGTCAACTATTTTATGGTTTTTATTTAAATTCATTAAGGCTTTTAAAAAATTATTTCTAGTTTTTTCTAAGCCTTTGTCATAAACTTTTATTTCTTCTTTTTCTTCTTTTTTAAAAATGTTTTTAAATTTATCAAATAATCCCATTGTTATCACCTATTACTATATAGATTTTACACTATTTTTTTAAAAAAAACAATAGAAAAAGTGGAATACCACCTCTTTAACCAACAGTAAGAAAAGCTTAAGGCTTTAACTTTTCGTTTTATATTTTTTTATCTATTAAATATATTTACTACCTTTTCTAAAAGATCTTTTTGCTCTTGATATTTTATTTTATTAATGGCATTTTCTAAAGTTAACCATTTTCCTTCTATGAAATTTTCTTTTTCTAAAGGAATTATCTTCTGCATTTTATCTGTTTTAAACAAGTAAACTTTGATGTTTTTATCACTGTTTTCTAGTTCAGAAAAATAATTAAACCCGCCTATTTTACAAATTAAATTTTCTTTATTTAATTTTATATTAGTTTCTTCAAATACTTCTCTAATGGCCGCTTCAATATAGGTTTCATTCTTTTTTAAATGGCCTTTAGGTAATACCCAATTATTATCTTTATCTTTTAAAACAGCTACATATATTGTTTTATCTGTATAAATAACCACTCCCATACATGAAATTATTTGTTTAAACATTTTTACCACCTTATTAAAATAATAGCATTTAAACATTTTTATTTCAATGTTCATTATATGTGAACTTGTCAAAATACTAAAAAAAAGATATAATGTTATAGTCAGTTTTAACTTTTAAAGAAAGGAGTTTATAATGAAGTTTAATAAAGACGAAACTTACATTTTCGCTTTAGGCGGACTTGGTGAGGTCGGAAAAAATATGTATGTTTTCATGCATAATGACGAGATTATTATTACTGATGCGGGTGTTATATTCCCTGGTGGGGAACTTTTAGGAATCGATTATGTTATTCCAGATTTTACGTTTTTAAAACAAAATGAAAGTAAGATAAAAGGTTTATTTATTACCCATGGTCATGAAGATCATATTGGAGGTATTCCTTTTTTACTTTCGGAAGTTAATGTTCCGGCGATATATGCACCTAATCAAGCGGCGGCTTTGATTAGAAAAAAATTAGAAGATAGAAAAATAAAATATAATAATTTATTTGTATATAATGAAAATAGTGTTTATAGGTTTAAAAATATGTGGGTTGAATTTTATAGAACTACCCACTCTATTCCAGATTCACACGGTATAGTGATTCATACTCCGGATGGTGTTGTTATGACAACTGGTGATTTTAAATTTGATTTGACACCAATTGGTCCGATGGCTGATGTTGGGAAAATTGCAAGACTTGGATCAGAAGGGGTTACTTTACTTTTGAGTGATAGTACAAATGCGATGAATCCGGGAATAAGCATTAGTGAGTCTAAAGTCGATGATGCTTTAGAGGAACTTTTTAATAAACATGATAGCAGAATTATTATTGCGACATTTGCTTCTAATATTTATAGATTAAAACATATTGTCGATACGTGTAAAAGACATGGAAGAAAGATTGCGGTATTTGGTAGAAGCATGGAAAACAATATTGAAATTTCTATTGAAGGTGGATATATTAAGCATAAAGAAATTTTTATTACACCTGATGAGGCTACTCGTTTACCTTCGAATAAAGTGTGTTTACTTTGTACGGGTACTCAAGGTGAACCACTAGCCGCTTTAAGTAGATTAGCTAATGGAACTTTTAGACATATTACTTTACGCAGTGACGATGTGGTGGTATTTTCTTCGTCAGCTATCCCTGGCAATGCCCTTAGTATTTCTAGAACTATTAATAAATTATATCTAAAAGGCATAACGGTTTATACTAATACATCACTAAGTGATATTCACGCTTCTGGTCATGCGAACGAGGAAGAATTGAAATGGATGCTTAGACTAGCTAAGCCTAAATATTTTATGCCTTTTCACGGTGAATATAGAATGCTTAAAAGACATGCGGATATTGCAGTAGAATGTGATATTCCTCGTGAAAATACATTTGTTTTAAATAACGGCGATGTACTTTCAATGAAAAAAGGAGTTATCAAACAAGTTGGCCGTGTCCAAGCCGGTGATACTTATGTCGATGGTAACCGTATTGGTGAAGTTAGTAATGCGGTTATGAAAGATCGTAAGATAATGGCTAATGATGGGATTGTGGTAGTAATTGCGAATATCGATATTCAAAATAATCAATTACTTTCTAATCCGAATATTATTACAAGAGGTTTTGTTTTGGTGAATGATAATTTAGATTTACTTAAAAAATTAGAACTTATGGCAAGAGATGCAATTAATAGTAAAATTAAAACTGGCATAAATTATACCGATGTTAAAACTGAAATAATTAATACATTAAGTAATTATATAAATTTTCATACAGGAAGAAAACCAATTATCTTACCGGTTATTATGAATATTAAAAAAGACGTTAAGCTTAATTCTTAATCGTCTTTTTAATTGCAATCATTTACAGGATTATATTTATAATTGTATTTTTTTTGACCGTTTGATAGATTAGTTACAGTTATAGTAACAGATGCATTATCTAAACTACAGCCTTTTGATGGGAGTTTAATATTATTGGGCAAATAACCTTCATTTTGCATATCAGACACTTTAACAGTATATGAACTAGTTACTTTTGCTTTGTTATCGCTTAGCCAATTTCTAGCCCCTAGGACAATAGAATCTTTAGTATCATTGTCGGCCTCTTCTTGACCTTTTTTTATACTTCCAGTGACATTTGGAACTATAACTAACAATAAAAGCGATAATATTACGATAACCCCTAATAATTCGATAAGTGTAAAGGCTTTATTATTCATCCTTAATTACCTCTTCGATTCGAAGTAGTTCATTGTATTTGCAAGTTCTATCAGTTCTAGAAAGAGAACCGGTTTTAATTTGTCCTAGGTTTAAGCCGACGGCTAAATCGGCAATTGATGTATCTTCAGTTTCACCACTACGGTGAGAGATTATCGTGTTATAACCATGTGCCTTGGCTAAATTAATTGTGTCTATGGTTTCACTAATGGTTCCTATTTGGTTTATTTTTAACAAAATAGCATTTCCAGCATGCATGTCAATGCCTTTTTGTAAGTATTTTTTATTGGTTACAAATAAATCGTCACCAACTAATTGAATTTTATCACCATATCTTTCAGTCATTTTTTTAAAACCTTCCCAATCATTTTCGTCAACGGGATCTTCGATCGATATGATCGGATATTTATCCAATAAAGTTTGATAATAATCGATTAGTTCGTCAGTAGTTAATTTTAAATTAGCTCCTTTTAAATTATAAATGCCATCTTCATAAAACTCACTAGCAGCAACATCAATGGCAAAGCTAACATCTTTACCTGGAGTATATCCAGCTTCATTTATGGCTTTAATAAGTAGATCTAAAGCTTCTTCGTTGGTGTTTAAATTAGGAGCAAATCCTCCTTCGTCACCCACTCCTGTGTGATAACCAGCGTTATTTAAAACATTTTTTAAATGATGGAAAACTTCACTACCTATTTGCAAGCGTTTACTGAAAGTTTCAGCTTGAGGAATGATCATAAATTCTTGAAAATCTAAACCATTATCGGCATGGGCCCCACCATTTAAAATATTCATCATGGCTCTTGGCATAGAATATTCTTTTCCAACATATTCAAATAATGACATTTGGCTATCTAAAGCTGCAGCTTTTAAATTAGCTAGTGAAATACCTAGTATCGCATTAGCTCCGTATTTTTCTTTATTTTCAGTGCCATCTAATTCTAGTAAGGTGTTGTCGATTGTTCTTTGATCATGCGGGTCCATTCCAATTAAAGGTGTTTTTAAAATATTATTGACATTACTTACAGCAGTAAGAACCCCTTTGCCCATATATCTTGATTTATCATTATCTCTTAGCTCTAGTGCTTCTCTTGTTCCTGTAGATGCACCTGATGGAACAGCCGCTCTACCTACTACACCGTTTTCTAGTATAACGTCTACTTCAACTGTGGGATTACCTCTTGAATCTAAAATTTCTCTTGCTTTTATATCTTTAATTTTTGACATGTTTTTCTCCTTCTTTCTTTGATCTGTTTTGAACTTTTAAAAAATACATAAATACGTGATATTTGTTTAACCAATATCTATAATCGTTTAAATCTTCTAAGAAATCTTCTGAATGGGTGTTTTCAAACAATTTGATATAGTTTTGAATATCTTCTTTGAATTTAAGCCAATAATCCAAACTATATTCGATGGTAAAATTGATATGAGGACCTCTTAATTTAGGGTCACCATTTGGCGGCCTAAAAAAGACATCTTTATTTTTAATTATCTGAGTTACATTATAATTTACGGGTATTTGTTTTCCAGTTATGTTACTTATGAAACTATCTTCCTTAAAATCAAAGTCAAATAAATATAAAACATCTTGACAGACCGTTCTTTCAGCTTGTAATACCTCTTCCTTGCCAGCATTTCTTAGATTTTCTTTAGTTTTTACGAAGTTTATAATATTATCCATAACCTGCCATTTTAATAAGTTTTTATAATAAGTATAGATGAAAATGTCTGCGAAAGAATCATTAAACTCTATTTCATATTCTTTAATAATAGATGTTAAAATATCTTTTAGCTCGGTATTTTGAACATTTTCATAGAGATTTAGGTTATCTTTTAATTCTTTTTTAAAACTTTCAAATAAAACATCCTCTAAAGGTTCAGTTTCCTTCATACCATCACCACATTATAATTATATCATGTTTTTCTTTATTTGTAAGTTAAAAAATGCATTTTTACATTTGGTTTTATTGACTTTATATTTTTGTGTGTTTATAATTAGATTAGGAGGGTTTATTATGGGTTTATCAGTATTAGATATCGAAAAAGGGGCTGATAAATTAAGAGAGTCTTTCTTCAATAAAAAAAACACTCTATCTGACCTTGAAGAAAAAATTTTAAGAGACGAAAAAGTTCAATTATATATTTTTTTACATGAGAAATTATCTAGACTAAAAAGCGAGGAAAAAGACGCTATTAATGATTACTATACAAATGTGAGAAAAAAATGTGATCATCCTTTGTATTTGTGTGTGACAGACGGAAACGATTTTGGTTATTCTTATAAATGTATATGTCTTAATTGTGGACAGGTTAAACACTTTAAACAATATGAACTTGATGAAATGTTTACAGATCACAGAGTAATTGTCCAAAAGGTTGATTATCAGGATAAGCAAGGAAAAAATGCCCATTATTATACAACTTTAGCTAGTTTTAATGAGGCTTTTGAATATTATAAATGGTGCTTTAGCCATATGCAGAAAATAAATGATAATTTAAACATCGATAATTCTATAGAAGATGCAGTAGCTGAAGCGACCTTTAATCATTTTGTTTATCCAGACAAAGAAAAGAAAAAAGGTAGACAGCTTAAAAAAAATAGATAATTTAATTTAAACGTCATATGGCGTTTTTTTTCAAAAAATGTTGAATTTTTTTTTATTATATAGTATAATTAATTCGTTAGTTGAGTTGTCTCCGTAGCTCAGCTGGATAGAGCAACGCCCTTCTAAGCGTTTGGTCTATCAAGAGTTATCAGTTGACA
>CALVII010000053.1 GCA_944329465.1 uncultured Bacilli bacterium
GGAGCGAGATTTGTCAATAGTGATATTGTTATTAACGGAGCGAAATTTTTAAATAATACTACCCAACACCAACCTGGAGGTGGAGGGGCGGCTTTTTTGTCTCGGTGGTCAAATATTACTATTGAAGATGGGGAATTTACCGGTAATACTAGTAAGTATTCCGCTGGAGGGGCTATTTTCTTTGGCGATAATGGATATAAATTAACAATAAATGGTGGGATATTTAAAAATAATAGTGCATATAGTGGTGGGTTTGTAACTGTCGCTTCAGGGGAAGCAGAAATTAATGGTGGTGAAATATCAAATAATAAGGCTCAATATTATGGTGGCGCTATATACATATATTCTTTAAATGGTGACGATAATAATGGATTTGCTACTCTCACAATAAATAATGGAACTATTACAAATAATACAGCTGGTTCAAACGGCGGAGGTATATATATACTAAAGGGGCATAAATATAATTATGGTGGCGGAGTTATTTCAAATAATACGCCTAATGATGTGATTAATTTAAACTAAAACTCTCACTTTAATTTGTGAGAGTTTTTTGATTTAAATCAATTAATTTTTCGTCTAATATAGAATACAGATATATTTTTGTTTTTTTGTTTGTTATTTTTTCAATATATTTTTTATAACCATTTAACTGTTTTAAATAGGCTTCATCTGTTGTATGTTTTAATTTATAATCTACTATAATGTTTTCGTTTTCTTTAATTAAAAGAAGATCTATTATGCCATGATATTCTTCTTTATCTTCTTCATAAATAAATTCATATTCTTTATACATTTGTTTAGTATCTTTTAAAATACCTGAATTTATGAAAGAAGTTACTTTTTTTTGTTCAAAAGGGGTTAAATCATTTAAGTTAGGATTTTTAAAGTTAATATTTTCTAAAATACTATGCATTTTTAAACCTAATTCTATATTTTGTTTTTCCTCTTTATTATATAAGGTGTTTGTGATTTTAGAAAAATGTGATTTATTTACTTCTTCTTTCTTTATATTAAGTTCATGGACTTCTAGATTTACTGTGGAAAAGTTATTTTTATACAAGCTTTTTTTAGATAAGTTATATTCTTTTGTTAGATTTATGGTGGAAATATCGATATTTATTATATATTTATCTAATGATTTATATATTGAATTTAATATGTTTTGGAATGATGAATATTTTAATCTAATGGTGTTATCAATAACACCATTTTCTTTTATTTCGGTTTCTTCCTTCATTTTAGTTACTAAGATTATTTTTTCTCTAGCTCTAGTTAGAGCGACATAAAATAATCTTATGCGTTCTGATATCTCTTCCTTAATATAATCTGTTTTCATTAAGGTTTTTAATATAGTAGTTTTAGGTGATTTATCAAAATAAGGAATTATAAGACCATATTTATCGGAAAAATAGAATAGATTTTTAAGGTCGTCGATATTGAATTTTTTACTTAATCCACTGAAGTAACATATCGGAAATTCTAAACCTTTTGAAGCGTGGATAGTCATTATTTTTACTGAGTTTGACTCTTCTTTATTGAGGGCTAAAGTTATATCTAGACCATCTTCTAATACTTCATTTAAGTAATTTAAAAAATCATTTATTTGATAGCCTAGTTTATCGCAATTTTGAGCAACTTTTATTAAGGAATCTAATATGGTTATCCTTTGATTTATGTTAGAGACGGTTATTAGTTTTTGATATATATCAAAAGTATCAATGATATTTCTAATTAAATCTTCGTTGGTTATTTCGTTTATATTTTGTTTTAATGTTTGACATTTTTTCCATATATCAGTTTCTTTAAAATTGTTATTTTTTAAATATTTAAAAATTTCTTCGTCATTCATATTAAAAAGATAACTTCTAGCTAGTGAAGTAAAGGAATATTTATAGTTAACATCTATTTTATTTGATAAAATTAAATTATAGATATGTTTTAAAATAATTATCTCTTCTGAGTTACTTATGGCTTTATCACGGTATATGGTAATTGGAATATTTAAGTATTCAAATATTTTTTTATATAATTCAAATTTGGAAGAGCGGTCGATTAAGATGGCACAGTCTTTATATTCTAATGATTTCGGTTTATTTGTATCTTTATCCATAATTTGATATTTGTTTTTAATTTTTTCTTTGATATCTTTGGCTATGGTAAAGATTTCTATTTCTTCATCTTTGAATGATTTATCTTCTAAAGATTCATAGTTTAGTATTTCCATATTATAATTTTCTTTAGCTATTTCATTATAAGCAGTATTACCAAAGATCATTTGGTGAGATTTAATATAATCGGCGCCACCAATATTTGAATCCATTATTTGATTAAACATTTCATTTATGTTATTTAAAACTTCGTTTCTTGATCGGAAGTTTTTGTTTAAATCGATTTTTAAACCCCCATTATTTTTACTATAGTTTTCATATTTGGTTTTAAAAAGCTTGGGATTTGTATGTCTAAAACGATAAATTGATTGTTTAATATCGCCGACCATATAAACATTATTTTTTTCGATGTAAGAAATAAACGTTTCTTGAATGTCATTGGTATCTTGATATTCGTCAATTAATATTTCATGATATTTTTGTTTCAAACTTTCTCTAATGGATTTATTTTCCTTTAACAGATTGATGGCCATTCTTGCGATATCGATAAATTCATAAACGTTTTTTTGATGTTTAAATTCATTTAATTTTTTATCTAATTTTAATATGATATCAATAATTACTTGAGCATAATCTTTGGTTTGATAGATTGTGTTTTTAATTAAATTAATATCTTCATATATGGTTAGTTCTTTTAATTCTTTTATGATATTAGAAATATCAGTTTTGATATTTTTAGCTTCTTCTTCACTACCTTTTGGAAGGCTTGGAAGCCTTGGTGGAAAAGAGATTTTTATCTGGTCATAACTTTCGGCATTTAAAAGATTATTTAATGATGTTTCTAATTTTTCTATATAGCTTCCATTTACATAAAAACTTAAGCTATGAATGGCATTTTTAATACTTTTTTGTTTTTCTTTTAAAAGGTTTAGATAGTCTTTTACATATTTATCTATTTGGTTTTGATTAAAATAATTATATAAATAATTATTTAAAAATTCTTTTTTATTATATAAATTATCTAAACTATTATTTAATTTAAGAATAGATTTTATGATTTTTTTATCATCTTTTAGGGTAAAATCGTCAATTAATTTTAAAAATTTAGAATCTTTTTTTTCATAATACTTGTCAAATATGTTTTGAATAATATGTTTTTTTTCTAAAGACATTATGCTTGAATCAACTATTGATAGATCACTAGAGGCATTTAGGTAATGACCATATTTTTTAACTAAACTTAAAGCATAGGCGTCAAAGGTGGTGATGTCGGCAGTATCTACTTTTGAAAGTTCATTAGTTAAATTTGATTCGATTATTTTTTTTCTAATTCGCTCTTTCATTTCAGCGGCAGCGGCATTGGTAAAGGTTAATATTAAAAGGTTATCTAAACTTATGCCTTGTTTTAGTTTTGTAATTACTCTTTCTGATAGAACAGCAGTTTTTCCTGAACCGGCACCAGCTGAAACGATTATATTTTGTCCACTTCTATTTATTGCTTCTTCTTGTTCTTTGGTCCATTTAGGCATTTTCTTCACCTCCAATTATGTCTTTGAATTTAGTGTTTTTTAAATCTTTGATGTCATTTTCTTTGACAAAGCAGATATCTTTGAATGGACAAAATTCACAGCTAATATTTTTTCCATCAATTCTTTTTGGTTCAATTTGAAATTTAGCATTTAAAATATTGTCTATTGTATTATCTATATTATTTTCGGTTATTTCGATTATTTTATTTATTTGATCTTTATTCACTATTTTAGCATAAGCATAAAAACCTTTTTGAGTTGTTTTCATGGAACTAATTATTTCACTATTTTCATATGTGTTATCTATTTTATTTATAATATCTTTAATGTTTATGGTATAACCATCTAGTTTGAGGTTTTTTTTGAAATCTTTTTCAGTATCTTTGCTATCTACTGAGATTTCGGTCAAAACTTTTTGAAGGTAAAAACCATTTATTTCGATATTTTCGTTTAGACCTTTTTGAACTAAATATATATAAGTTGGAAGCTGCATATTTAATCCATAATTTATATTATCTAAGGTAGAGGTGACGTTTCCAGTTTTATAGTCGATGATAATGGCATTTATTTTATGCATTTCTTTAGAATAATTTATTTTATCAATAATACCCTTAAAGATTATTTTTATATCTTTGGTTTTATCGATTTGAATTGGTTTTTCAGTTAAGTGATTTAAATAGGCACTTTTAGATTCTTGCCATTTTATTATTTCTATATCTTCTTTTAATATTTTATATAGTTTATCAACATAAAACTTTTCTTTATGATTTAAAGTTTTATCTTTTAAATATTCATAATATTCTTTTTTTAAATCAAAATTGGCATCATATAAATGTGATAAAGTGTAATGGAATAAATTACCGATTAAAAGAGGAAAGGTTTCTTCAAAAGGTTCTAATTTTAAAATATGTTTTATATAAAATTTAAATGGACAAAGGGCATAGTTATTTAAACTTGTATAAGATAAAGTTAAGCCGTTTTTTAAAGAGTCTTTTAAAAGTTTTGGGGTTACTAGTTTATACTGATTATCGTATGTGTTATAAGGAAGATTGGAATATTTTTGATAAAGTAAATTTAGGTTTTCATCTTTTTGATTATAGTTAAAGTAATTATCTAACATAATGCCTAATTTTAATTTATTATAGTTATTTGAGTATTTATAGGAATTAGTATGCTCTTTTATGATTTTTAGGTTTAATTCATTTATGATTGAAGATGGGAAATAGGTATTAAAGGTATCTTTTAATTTATATGATATTGTAAGGTGAGGAAAGGTTTTAATTAAATATTTTATGTTTTGTTTAGCTAATTCATTTTTTTCTAAGGAAGTAAGCATTCCTAATTTTTTCTTTTCTTTATCTTCTATGATACCATCATCTTTATATATATGGGGAATGATTCCTTGATTTAATCCTAAAATATAGTAGTGTTTAGATTTATCTATAATTTCATTTAGATTAATGATCTGAATAGCATTTTTTATTTCATTGTTTTCTTTGGTTATTTTTTGCATTTCGGCTTCAATAATTTTAATAGAAGTGTCGTCAATTTGCGGTACATCTATGGTGTTTAAAATTGAGATAATTTGATTTTTTAAATCAGAGGCCGGGATATTATTCAAGGCTTTTTCAATATTTTTTGTTTTATTTAATTGTTGTAAAAACATTTGAGTTATTTTAGCGCTATAAAGCGGTTTATTTTTTTTAAAGTTAAAGGGAATATTAAAAAGATTAAATATTCTAATTAATTCACTTTTATAATCGTTTGTGATTCCAGAGATAAATATGTCATTGATATCTATGTTTTGATGCATTATTTTATCTATGATATTTTGGGCGACAAATACTATTTCTTCTGTTTGAGTGTTGAATTCATGGATTACGTTTTCAATATTGCCATTTTGTTTTTCTATTATTTTAAGGTTATATTTTTTTAAATCTTCTATTATATATGGATCTATATCGTCATAGCCAATTATAGTGATATTTTTTAAGTTGTCTTTAAAGTTTGGATTTGTTTTTAATAGTTTTTCTTTTTTTAAAATTTCATAAAATGGTTTTATTACTTTGCTTTTTATAAATATGTTATCTAGATATTCTTTAGCTGTTAGATAGTTTAAATTATATTTTTGCATAATAAAATAAAGGGCTTCTTTTTTATAAGTTCCGTAAAATTCTTTTATAAATTCTTCTTTAGTCATTATTTTTAGATTAAGAAGTCTTTTTTCTTTGGAGAGTTTTTTTAATATTTCTCTTTTTAAATAATTGGGGGCAATTACTAAGCCTTCATTTATGTTATACATATTATCACTTCCCATATAATTATAACATGAGTTTTTTTATTTTGGACTTTATTTAAAAAGAAGACTTTGGGCTCTCCGATTTCTGGTGGGAAGCTAAATTTATGGTTTGGTCTTTAAATTCAATATAAAAACAAGCAAAAAATGTATTAAATTTTTAATGCTTGTTTTTTTGTATTTTTAAATTGCTATTTTTTGAATTTTTGATAATTTTAA
>CALVII010000054.1 GCA_944329465.1 uncultured Bacilli bacterium
TATGTATTGCTAGTTTCAATAAAGAATATGGCTTAAATGACATTTTGAAAAAGAAAGAAAAAGGCAGAAACAAAGATATAAATGTCAAAGATATGGGAAATTATCAAGCCATGAAAGACCAAATGGAAAAAGATAAAAAAGCACTAGAAATAGCCAGTAAAAAATCTAGTGAACTTGATAAAAGTACTACTGATATTAAAGATACTGTCAATAACCTTAAAAAAGCACCAATAGTTAAAAATACCTATACTATTTCTGAAAATGATAAAAATAAAATTTTAGAATATATTGATAAAGTTGATAAAACAAATGCTGATTTCAAACGAACTGAAAAACTATCTGTAACATTAAATAATGTTGATACTGAACTAGAGGAAAATAGAGAAAAAATTAAAATACTAACCGAAAACAATGAAGCATTATCTCTTAAAGTAGATACTCTATCTAAAAACATTGATAATAAAAACAAAGAGATTAAAGAATTGAAAAAAGATAATAAACACCTTGAAGAACTAGTAAATCATTTTAAAGATTTATTTGATAGATTAATCAACTTTATCAAACATAAAATGCTTGGAAAAGACAAAGAACGTGAAGATTACTGGGAATTTTCAAAAGACTTATACGAGCATGGAATATTTAGTGAAAAAACAATTACTGACATAAAAGAAGATTATAATTGGAGCAAAGAATATGATAAAGATAAAGATCATGACGATTTTGAATTATGATGTTATTATAGCAAGAAAAAGACAATTTATATCATAACGATTAGAATTGTCTTTTTTATATTATGCATCTATAAGTTTTATTTCAGAATTTTGTGTTAACAGTTTATATGCTTTATCTAAATCTATAAATTCAGATTTTATATTTTCAGCAAATAGTAGTAAATTCACTACATTCATAGCGGCACCATTAATTCTAGTTGTAGTTGCAATATTACTTAATTTATCTTCAAATTGCCCATTAAATTCGCTTGATACAAATAGAAAACTAAATTTGTTTAATAACGTTGGAAAATTATGCCACCATTCATTTGAATTGATTTTAGGATCTCTTTTATTATTTTCTTCAACATATCTTCGCATCTCATCAGCTTGAGAAATTGGTAAAGAATATCCTTTAGAATATGCTTTAGTATCTATAATTGTTCCATAATTTTCCTTTAAATTTTCAGTATAAATTATACCATCTGGTTTCCTTCCACCACCTAAATGTAATCCCTTATATCCACATTCTGATATAAGTAGGTCAACCACTTCCATTTCAAATTGACGATTTGATTTAGAATCATATGCCAAGTCAATTAAATTAAGATAACTATGGGAAATGTTTTCAAGTAAATCCCTGCAAAAATCTTTTAATCTTAATGTATCACTTTTACCAGTTCCCATTGAATTTATAGGAATAACTAAATTTTGAATATCATCATTCAAAATGTATCCTTTATTTGATTTTTTAATGAACAAACCAATATTTTGTAAACCAATTATATCATCTTTAATACTTTCTAATGATTCATCAAATTTAACTTCTTTTAATTTTTCTTGTAGTTTTTCTAGTGATATCGCACCATTAAAATCGGATAAAAATTTTATTAAGTATGCACGTCTATTTCTTATATAATATCTATCAGTTGCCTTGGGACACAACATTTCCCAATATACATTTTTTGATACTTTTGAAACCTTATTTACTCCTTGTAACCTTCTATATGCTTTTAACCCATCTGGAGTAATCATATATGCTTGGCCTAATTTTTCAATATACTCTTTACCACCTAAATTAACTTTATATTCTTTTTCAACTTGTCTAACTAATCCTAACTTTTCTAACCATTTACATATTTGTCTAGCATATTTATCTGATGAACCATCCCAATCAGATTTCATTTTATTTTTTTCTTTTAAATCACTAGTCATTGCAAGTGAAGTCAACAAAACATTTTGAGGTAAAGATGTAAAACCTTCATCACCGACAAATCCCAATTGACTTCCTATCTCAAATTTAGATAAATGTTCTCCATTAGATAATAATTGTAATATTCTAGATACTGGAGGATACTTTAAAATTGCATTTAATAGGCATTCTTTTTCTTCTTCTGAATTATCTTCAGTACGAGAATATTCTAAACCTTCATCTGTAATTTCAAAAGTATCATCTTCACCATTATATTTTACAAAACCACATAAATGAGCCCAGCGTAAGAAACTATCGGATGCCCAATCACTTAAATATTGTTTAACTTGTCCACAAATAGAAGCCTGTATAATAGCATTGCAAGGTGAATCTTTTCTCGGTACAGAATGAGTCCCTACAAGATCAGAATATGTTATTTTTAATGGTTCAGTATTCAATATATTTTGAAATTTTTTTATTAACTCATTATCATCAATCAACATTGGAATACGAGCTATAATTAAGTTTTTATGAAAATCAGATTCATTATCAAAAATTTGAACAACTTTTTTTAGACTACTAAAGTCTGATGCATCTTGTGACCAACCAAATGATCTTTTTGATGAATATTTTGTTGATAGTTCTATATCACTCATTTTCACCCTCCTTATAATTCGTGATTAACACTTCAATAGTATCATCCTTATTTTTTCTTCTATAATTTGAATTATTAAATGTATTCTTTATTATATAAACAGTATATTTTTTTGACCATTCAGTTAAAACATCATTTTTTTTATCATTTGCAATCAAGACATTTGACAAAGCAAATTTAACCCCCCTTGAATTTAAATCATCAAGAATATCTAATAGTTTTTTTTCATCATCAAGAGTCCAATCTTTAATTCCACGATTCCCATCATTATAACTGCCTGTAGTAATCAAATAAGGTGGATCACAATATACAAAATCATCTTCTCCTAAATTTGAAAAATTAAAATCAACAAATTTTTTCTCTGAAATTTTAACATTAATTTTATTGATTTTATCAACAAATTTTTCCAAATTCTTTTTTATATTTGGATTATAAGAACTTCTATTTTTTCCAAATGGAGTATTATATTTCATATTTTGATTAAATCTTATTTGATAATTAAAGCTATACAAAATTAAAGTATAAAAATCGATATTTTTTTCACTTTCGCTTTTATATTCATTATAATTATATTTATTTCTTAATTTTAAAAAAGCATCTGCATTTTCTTTATTTAAATCATTATTATGAATATTATCTTCAAGTTCCTTTATTACTTCATCTGCTTGCGTAGTTGAAAAATAAGTCATAAGTTCACATAGTGGCTCTATCACATCATTATAAACTATAGTTTCAGCATTAACGTTAATTCCAACATTAAATCCTCCACCAAATAGATCAACAAATGTCTTAATATGCTTTGGAAACTTAGGAATAATCTGATTTAATATTTTATATTTTCCACCAACATAATTTAGAGGAGATTTTATATAGAATTTTTCCATTTCAATCACCGTTAATCCTTTTAATTGATGAATTATAATATTTCTCTTCCAATTCAAATCCAATATAATTTCTACCTGTTTTTATTGCACTAATAGCAGTAGTTCCAGATCCCATAAATGGATCTAAAACTAAATCATCTTTATTACTATGAATTTTAATCAAATATTCAATTAGTTTTACTGGCTTTTGCGTTGGATGATATCTCTTACAACCTCCACCACTTTCTGATGGAACTGAAATAACACTACTTTCATATTTCGAATTTTGCCTATTGTATGTCCACTTACCAGGCTTAACAAACCAAATAATCATTTCTATATCAGGGACATACCTCCTATCTCTATTTCTAGGCATAGGATTAGTCTTTTTCCAAATTAATGTATCCTTATAAACGAAGCCTAAATTTTGTGCATATTTTATAATTTCTGTTGCTTTTTTAAAATCATTAAATACCAACAATGAACCACCTTTTTTTAACAATTCATATGCTTTTTTTATCCAAGGCTTATTATTAAATTCTTTATCCCAATCACCAAAATCTGTACCTTTTCTAGGATTTTTTCTATCTTTCATTGTATGGAACTGAGAATGTTTAGATATCACATAAGGAGGATCTGCAATTATCAAATCAACTTTTAAATTTTCTTTAATCATCTTGTTCATGCCTTTATTACAATCGATATTATAAATATTATTGATTTCCACTATTACATACACCTCCCATAGCATGTTTATCAATAAAATTATACTATAAAATTGAGAATTGTTCTAGGTTATACCATATATTTATTTTAAAAAACTAAGCTAAGTGATATAATAAAACAAAACGAAAGGAGTCGGATTATGAAATTAATAAGTTTTAAAGTGAAAAATTTTAAAGGAATTGGAAATCTAAAGATATCTTTTAACAATACACCTAATAACGGAGTATATACTTTAGTTGGAATTAATGAAAGTGGTAAAACTACTATTCTAGAAGCATTAAATTATTACGAATATAATGATGAAAAAGAATTAAATAAGATAAGCAACGCTATGCTTCCAAGTCATGAAGACATCATACCAATTAAGGATAGATCAAACTTCAATGATGATATTATCATTGAAGCAACCCATAAATTAGATGATGATGACAAGCAGGATTTAATAGAGTTTATTGAAAGCAATTGCAATTTTATTTTAGAAAACTCTATAGATGAAATAACGACAACCCAAAAATATAAGTATAAGAACTCTAAATTTGACAAAATGGAATCAACCTGGGTATTACCGTTGAAAGGAAAAAGAAAAAATTCCCGTTCAAAAAAACTTATTGAACTTGATAAAGACAACTGGCAAAAAGCCGTTAATCATCTAAAAGAAAGAATGCCTAAAATCTTATATTTTCCAACAACACTTTTTGATTTCCCTGATAAAATTTACCTAAATAAACAAACTAAAGAATATAAAGATGAATTTTATAAAGATGTAATTCAAGATATATTAAATTCATTAAATGAAAATTTAAATATAAAAGAACATATAGTAGATAGAATTTTAAATGGTACCTCAAATGATAAAGCTAATGTACAGCAAATTACTTTAAAGATGGGGAAAAAATTATCTACTGTTATCTTAAAAGAATGGTCATCTGTATTAGGTAATAAGGCTAATCAGATATCCGTAAATATAGATAAAGATGATACAGGAGTATATGTTGAATTTTTAATAAACGATGAAGATGGTTATTTTAAGTTGAGTGAAAGGTCATTGGGATTTAGATGGTTTTTTGTATTTTTATTACTAACTCAATTTAGAGGTTTTAGAAGAAATGAATATAAACAAGTTATTTTCTTGTTTGATGAACCTGCTGCTAATTTATCTCGTAAAGCTCAAAAACAATTATTAAAAAGTTTAGAAAAAATTAGTAATAAATGTACCATAATATATACAACACATAGTCAATACTTAATTAACCCAAATTGGTTAGAAGGTGCTTATATTGTTACTAATAAAGCGTTAGAAGATGATGATGATGGTTTTGTTGCACATAATACTGATATAGAAGCATATAGATACAGAGAATTTGTATCAAAATTCCCACAAAAAACAAGTTACTTTCAACCAATTTTAGATGTATTGGAATATGTACCAAACGAATTAGATATGTGTAATAATGCAGTTTTATTAGAAGGGAAAAATGATTATTATACTTTAAATTATTTTTTTAAAGTTATGCTTAATAAAAAAGATATAATTTTAATACCTGGCATGAGTTGTAATAGTATAGATAATTTAATTTCATTATATACTGGATGGGGGAAAAATTTTATAGTACTTCTAGACTCGGATAAAGCCGCTATAGAATCAAAAAAAAGATATATTGATAAATTTGGACCATTAGTAGACAACAGATTATATACGCTAAAAGATATCAATAGTAAATGGACAAAAACAATGGAAAGTATTTTACCAAATAACATTAGATTTGACATACAAAAAATATGTTATCCAGATAGTAAAAAATATACCAAAAATATGTATAACAAAACAATTCAAGAGTTGCTGATGAGGAATCAAAAAGCAAATGTATCACAAGATATATTAGATAAATTCGAGTGTATATATGAATACTTAATAAAAAAATTATAATAAAATCATTTCATAAACATTAAAAATATGGTATATTATTAATAGCAACGGA
>CALVII010000055.1 GCA_944329465.1 uncultured Bacilli bacterium
CCTTTTTATGGAAATTTTAAATTAGTAAATAATTTATTTAATAATGAAGCTACACCTAATATGACAGCTATGATAGGTGATTCATTTTATCTAGATATGATATTTGCCGAAAGACTTGGATTATATAAGATTATGGTTGATGCTGTTAAAGGTGGAGATAAATTAAAGACGGTAGCTAACGACATTGTTCAAACAACTGTCTATTCTTTGTTACCTCATGATAAATTTACATATCAAAAATATTATCAAGGAAAAAGAGGGTAATTTGAAAATTATATAAACATTCATTTTTTTGTTTGAATGTTTTTTCTTTTTACGAAACAATGTTCGTGGTATAATTAATATGGGTGTTTAGTATGAAAAAAATCATTATGCATATTGACGTAAATAATGCTTTTCTTTCTTGGACAGCAGTTTTATATTTAAAAAAAGGTAGTAAAATAGATATAAGGAAAACTTATGCGGTTATTGGCGGTGACGAAAAAGCTAGACATGGAATTGTTTTAGCTAAGTCTATTCCTGCTAAAAAAAGAGGGGTTGTTACTGCTGAAACTTTATTTAGTGCGAAAAAGAAATGTCCTACTTTAAAAGTTTATCCACCAGATTATAATTTTTATAAAAAAATGAGTGACAGTATGCTTGATTTGATTCGCACTTATTCTCCTGATATTGAACAGATGAGTATAGATGAGTGCTTTTTGGATTATACACCGGTTAAACATTTATATGGTGATGAGATAAAGTTTGCTTATAAATTAAAACAAGAAATTTATGATAAACTTGGTTTTACGGTTAATATTGGTATTGCAAATAATAAATTGTGTGCGAAAATGGCTTCTGATTTTTCTAAACCTTATAAGGTTCATACTTTATTTGATAGTGAAGTGAAAGAAAAAATGTGGCCTTTAAAAGTTGATGATTTATTTGGTATTGGGAAGAAAACAGCTCAAAAATTACATAATTTAAATATAAATACTATTTATGATTTGGCTCATACTGATTATGATTATTTATATAAGTTTTTTAAAAATCAGGCAAAAGATATGATAGATAGCGCGAATGGTAAAGGCTCTGATATAGTAGTGAGTGAAGAAAGTCAGCCTAAAGGTATTGGAAATGAAACTACTTTAAATAGAAATATATCATCTAAAGAGGAATTAGAACCTTATTTACTTGCTTTATCTGAAAATGTGGCTATAAGACTTAGAAGACAGAAAAAATATGCATCTGTGGTTGTGGTCACATTAAAAGATAAGTTTTTTAGAAGGTTTAGCCATCAAAAAAAATTAGTTAATGCGACTAATTTGACTGAAGAGATTTATGATACAGCTATAGGTATATTAAGTGAAATGAATACCGAAGATGGTATTAGGTTAATTGGGGTTAGATTAGATAAATTGTCTGAAACTTCTAGCCACCAAGTTTCTTTATTTGAAAATTTAAAGGTTAGAGAAAATAGTAATGAGCTTGAAAAGACTGTTGATGGTTTAAAAGAAAAGTATGGGTTTAAAATTATTAAAAAAGCATCTTTAATGGATAGTAAAGTAGGGAAGAAATATTTAAATAAATAGTCTTGTTAGGATAGTTTATTTATTAAACCTTTAAAAGTTTATAAAAATGATTTTTAAAGGTTGTTTTTGCTTTGCTTTATTTGTATAATTAATTAAGGAAAGTAGAGATTGATATGAATAAGGAAATAATTATAAATATAAGTAAAGATTTGAATATTAAAGAAGTTCAAGTAGAGAAGACTTTGAAATTATTAGAAGAAGGAAATACGATTCCTTTTATTGCTAGATACCGTAAGGAAGTTACTGGTAATTTAGATGAAGAACAAATACGTAAGATAAACGAAGTATATGAATATGAGGTTAATTTACTTAAAAGAAAAGAAGATGTAATTAGGTTAATTGACGAAAAAGGGTTACTTACTTTAGAGCTTAAAAATGATATTATGAAAGCTAGTAAGTTAGTTGAAGTTGAGGATTTATATAGACCATTTAAAGAAAAGAAAAAAACTAAGGCAACTGAAGCTATTAAAAATGGCTTAGAGCCTTTGGCTAAAATGATTATGTCTTTTATTACTAATATTTCTTCGGAAGATTTGACTAAGAAGTTTTTAAATGAAAATGTTAAAAGTTCTGAGGATGCAATTACAGGAGCAAGTTTTATTATAGCTGAGTGGATAAGTGATAATGCTTACTATAGGAAATGGATTAGAAGATTTACTTATAATGAAGGAATTTTAAAAACTAAACTTAAGAAGAATGCAGAAGATGAAAATAAGGTTTATGAGATGTATTATGATTTTACTGAAAGGGTTAAATATGCGAAACCTTATAGAGTTATGGCTATTAATAGAGCGGAGAAGGAAAAGGTTGTTTCTGTTAGTTTAGATATAGACACAGATGGGATTATAGCATTTTTAAAAAAGAAAATTATTAAGAAAGATGCACCATTTAATTATGTTATAGAAGAGGCCATTAAAGATAGTTATAAAAGATTGATTGGTCCATCTATAGAAAGAGAAATCAGAAGTGAACTTACAGAAAAAGCAGAAGATGAGGCAACTAAGAATTTTGGACTTAATTTAGAAAAATTACTTATGCAACCACCTATGAAAGATAGAATGGTTTTGGGGTTTGATCCAGCTTATAGAACGGGATGTAAGCTTGCTGTTATCGATAATACTGGTAAAATGCTTGATATTAAAGTTATTTATCCGCATGAGCCTCGTAATGAAAAAGAGAAAAGTAAAAAAATTTTACTTGATTTAATAGATAAATATAAAATTGATATTGTTGCGATAGGTAATGGGACTGCATCTAGAGAAAGTGAGGCTTTTGTAGCTTCAGTTATCAAAGATGCTAAACATAAATGTGAATATATAATAGTGAGTGAGGCAGGGGCTTCTGTTTATTCAGCTAGTAAATTAGCAATTAGTGAATTTCCAGATTTGCATGTCGAAGAAAGAAGTGCGATAAGTATAGCTAGAAGACTACAAGACCCTTTATCTGAGCTTGTTAAAATAGATCCAGAAAGTATAGGGGTTGGTATGTACCAACATGATGTTGCTCCTAAAAAATTATCAACTTCACTTGATTTTGTGGTGGAAAAATGTGTTAATAATGTTGGGGTAAATGTAAATACGGCTAGTTTATCTTTACTTAAATATGTATCTGGTCTTACTAAAAGTAATATTGATAAATTAATTAAATATAGGGATGAACATGGTAAGATTAAAGATAGAAAAGAAATTAAGAAATTATTTTCTGATAAAGTCTATACACAAGCAGTTGGGTTTTTAAGAATTTTAGACGAAGGTATTTTAGATTCTACAAGTATTCACCCTGAAAGTTATGATATTACTTTAAAATTACTAGGTATGCTTGGACTATCTTTAGAAGATATTGGCACTAGTAAAATGCAGGATATTAATATAGATGTTAAAGAATATGCAGGTAAGTTAGGTACTGACGAATATACTTTAGAAGATATTATTAAATCACTAAAAAAACCTAATAGAGATCCACGTGATGAGATGCCTAAGCCAATACTTAAAAGTGATATATTACATATAGAGGATTTAAAAGAAGGCATGAAATTACAAGGAACTGTTCGTAATGTCACACCTTTTGGAGCATTTATCGATATTGGACTTAAAAATGATGGACTTGCTCATATATCTAAACTTACTAATAAATTTATTAAACATCCGATGGAAGTTGTTAATGTTGGGGATATTGTCGATTGTTATGTCGATGAGATTAAGCTTGATAAAAATAAAGTATCTTTATCCTTGCTAGAGCCGGTGGTTAAATGAAAAAGGTTTTAATTGGTTTATTTTGCTTATGTTTAACTGGATGTATTGTGAGTAATGAAGATTTTGAAAAGACGTGTAAAACAGTTAAAAAGAGTGAAAACATTAAAGATACTTATAGTATTCATGTTGTTTATGATAATGAAGATATAGTGAAAGATGTGGTAGTTATCCGAAATTATAAAGCATTAAATGAAAAGGGTAAAGATATTTTAGAAGATATTAAGGAAAGTGCGATCTCATTTAATGAAAAATATGCTTTTAATGATAATATGAAAATTACTGTTTCAAAAGACGAGGATAATGAATGGGAAGTTAAGTATTATTTAGATGTTCCAAAATTATCCGATGAGGTTATAGAAGAGTTTATGATTAGAAGAAATTCAATTAGATTTTTTAATAAAATGAAAGATGAAAATATAGAATGTGAATAGGAGGATTAAATGTTAGAAATTATTAAGGCTATATTTTTTGGTATAGTTGAAGGTATTACTGAGTGGCTTCCAATTAGTAGTACTGGTCATATGATTTTACTTAATGAACTTGTTAAGTTAGATGTGTCTAAAGATTTTTATGATATGTTTCAAGTAGTAATACAACTAGGGGCAATAATGGCTGTGGTGATATTATTTTGGAGACAAATTTTTCCTTTAAAAAAAGAGAATGGTAAAATTAAAATAGATAGAAATATTATGTTATTATGGGGCAAAATATTAGTAGCTTGCGTTCCGGCGGCTATTGTCGGTGTTTTATTTGACGAGTTTTTTGAAAAATTATTTTATAATTATGTATGTGTAGCTTTAGCTTTAATTATATTTGGTATTTTATTTATAGTTATCGAAAATAAAAAGAAAAAATCTAAAATTAATTCTTTGGCAGAACTTACATATAATACTGTTTTGCTTATTGGAATATTTCAGCTTATTGCGGCAATATTTCCAGGAACATCTAGATCAGGGGCAACTATAGTAGGAGCTTTACTTTTAGGTGTTTCTAGGACAGTAGCTGCTGAATTTACTTTCTTTTTAGCAATTCCAGTTATGTTTGGGGCTTCTTTACTTAAATTAATTAAGTTTTCATTTGCTTTTAGTGGTATGGAACTTGCAATATTATTAGTGGGAATGGTTGTTGCTTTTATAACATCAATGTTTATTATTAAGTTTTTAATGAATTATATTAAAAAACATGATTTTAAAGTATTTGGCTGGTATAGAATAGTTTTAGGTATTATTGTACTTGTGTATGCATTTTTTCAGGCTTTGTAAAAAGTCTTTTTTTTCTTGAAAAAATGTGATTTTAATACTGATAGGCAAATCAAAGTATGAGAAATACAATTTGTTTATATATAATAGATTTAATGGTAAGAAATTTGTTAAGAATAGTAAATACTTTGAAAATTACAAATGAAGTCTGCTTTTATTTGTAATAATATTATGATTATATAAAAAACAAACTTGCTTATTTTGCCTTGATGTTTTTAATGGTTTTTATTTAATGTGTTCCGAATGGGGGTTACATAGGGATAGTGTTTGCTTTTTTCTTTGGCTTTGAGTATAATGATAAAGGTGATAAAAATGTTTGAAAATTTAGGAGATAGACTACAAAATGCTTTAAATAAAATAAAGGGTTATGGGAAGATAACCGAAGATAATATAGGTGAGGTTATAAGAGAAATTAGACTTGCTTTACTTGAGGCGGATGTTAACTATAAAGTTGTAAAAGAGTTTATCAATAATGTTAAAGAAAAAGCTTTGGGTGAAGAGGTAAAAAAGAGTTTAAAACCGGGAGAGGTTTTTGTAAAGATAGTTAAGGATGAGTTAGTTGATTTATTGGGTAAGGAAGATGAACCTTTAATTGTAATTAAGCCAATGACTATTTTAATGATGTGTGGGCTTCAAGGTTCTGGTAAAACAACGACTACAGGTAAATTAGCTTTACTTTTAAGAAAAAAATATGGGATGAAACCTTTGATGGTGGCTTGTGATGTTTATAGGCCGGCAGCTATTGATCAATTAAAACAGTTAGGTAAAGAATTAAATATCGAAGTATATTCAGAAGGAAAAGGTAATCCGGTTGAGATAGCTAAAAATGCGGTTAATTATGCGAAAGAAAATGGATACAATTATGTTTTGATAGATACAGCTGGTAGATTACATATTGATGAAGAATTAATGGAAGAACTTCAAAATATTAATGAAGAGGTTAGTCCAAATGAGATTTTGCTTGTTATTGATAGTATGATGGG
>CALVII010000056.1 GCA_944329465.1 uncultured Bacilli bacterium
AATATAAATTACTGTTTGATCAGTTAATAAATTTGGTAAGTATGTTACTCCTAAATTAAAGCCTATTATTAATCCAAATATGGCTATTAATATTTTGTTTAATTTGTAGCCAAAAAAACATGTGGCTAAAGCAATTACTATTGTTATAATATTCACTATGTTCATTATCATCCCTCTACTAATATTATACCATAGAAAAAGACGAATTACTCGTCTTTATAGAAAACTTCATAAGCTTTATAGGCATTATATATATCAAATTTGCTAGTTATTTCGTAAGGTGAGTGCATAGAAATTACTGGAACACCACAATCTATGACATCACTACCCTTATCAGCTAAGATATAAGCAATTGTTCCACCAGCTCCTACACCGATTTTACCCATTTCGCTGTTTTGATAGGCAATATTATTTTTCTCAAATAGGTTTCTAATATAACCAACAAATTCAGCATTTGCATCAGAAGCTCCACCTTTAGAAGCACTACCAGTATATTTGATTACTGAAATTCCATGTCCGATATATGATTCATTATTTTTTTCATAAATGCTTGGAAAATTCGGATTGTAACCAGCAGTAACATCAGCAGATAATATTTTAGAAGATTTTAATGCCTCATCTAAAAGACCCGGTTTATTACCTACCGTTTTATCTAATAACTGAGCTAAAAAGTATTCAAATATTCTTGATGACATTCCGGTATTACCCATGCTACCAATTTCTTCTTTATCGGCCAATAAACAAATGGCTGTTTTTTTAGGATTAACTACAGTTAATAAAGCTGTTAAACTAGTGTAGGCACAAACTCTATCATCCTGACCATATCCGGCAACTAAACTTTCGTCAAAACCCAAACTTTTTGCTTTCATGGCTGGAACAAATTCTATTTCACTACTAACAAAATCTCTTTCAATAATGCCATATTTTTTATTTAATATGTTTAAAATATTTAATTTAACTTTTTCGGTTATATCTTCGTCAGTGTCATAAGGAATGCTACCAACCAAGATGTTTAAATCTTCTCCGGTTATGGCATCATTTAATTTCTTTTTACCTTGTTCTGAAGCAAGATGTGGAAGAAGATCAGCTACGGTGAATACCGGGTCATTTTCACTTTCACCTATATTTATTTCTATTTTTTTATTATCTTTTGTTATGATAACGCCATGCATACTTAATGGTATATTAACCCATTGATATTTTTTTATACCACCATAGTAATGAGTTTTTAATAAAGCTAATTCTTCGCTTTCATATAATGGGTTTGGTTTTAAATCTAGTCTTGGACTATCGATATGAGCTCCAATTATATTAAAACCATTTTTTAAATCTTCACTTCCAATAACGGCCGCATAGACGTTTTTATATCTATTTATATAGTATATTTTGTCACCAGTTTTTAAGCTATCTTTATTTTCAATATTGATAAAACCGTTCTTTTCTAATATTTCGGTTATTTTTTTTACACATTCTCTTTCAGTTTTAGCTTCGTTTATGAATTTTATATATTCTTTTGAAAAGTTAAATACATTTTGTTTTTCACTATCACTTAAGGTTTCCCAACCGTTTTTTTTATCTTTAAATAATTTTTCTTTTAATTCTTTTGCTTTTTCCATAAAGCACTCCTTTCTAGTTATATTATGGACTAATAATTTTTATTTAAACCACTTTCTAGTAAAGGAATATTTTCTAGTAAAACTCCAGTTCCTTCGACAACGCATGTTAGTGGACTTTCGGCAACAAATACTGGAACTTTTAATTCATGGCTTAACAACTCATCAATACCATCCAATAAAGCCCCACCTCCAGTAATTACAATACCTTTATCAATAATATCTGCGGATAGCTCAGGTGGTGTTTGTTCTAAAACTGATTTTGCAGTATTAACAATTATATAAGCACTTTCTCTTAAAGCTTCTTCAACTTCTTCTGAGGTTAAGGTTATTGTATGAGGAAGTCCAGTAACTAAATCACGACCTCTAACTTCCATTTTTTCGTTTTTAGAACCTGGAAAAACAGTGCCTATTTGAAATTTTATTTCTTCAGCGGTTCTATCGCCAATTAATAGTTTGTATTTTTCTCTAATATACTTAATGATATCGTTATCAAATACATTCCCGGCTATTTTAATAGAAGAAGATGTTACTATGCCACCTAGTGATAAAACAGCAACATCAGTTGTTCCTCCACCGATATCTATAACCATATTACCACTTGGTTTTGATATGTCCATGCCGGCACCAACTGCGGCCACTTTTGGTTCTTCTTCTAGATATACTTTTCTGGCTCCAGTTTTTTCAGCAGCTTCTCTTATGGCATTTTTTTCTACTTGTGTAATGTTCGAAGGACAACAAATTAAAATCCTTGGTCTACCAAAGAAACTTTTTCCATTAACCTTTCTAATAAAATTATTTAACATAATTTCAGTTATTTCGAAATCAGCAATAACTCCATCTTTCATAGGTCTTATAGCTTTTACTTGACCCGGAGTTCTGCCAAGCATTTCTTTAGCTGTTGTACCTACCGCTACAGGTCTTTTAGTCTCTTCGTCAATTGCAACGACACTTGGTTCATTTAACACGATTCCTTGTCCTTTAATATAAATTAGAACGTTGGCTGTCCCTAAATCTATTCCAATATCTTTTGAAAACATATTATCACCCTTTTTCTTAAAATATTATATCATACCTAATCTAGTTTTGGTACGGACTATTGAAGTTTTTTGATACTTTTTTTTAGTTGCTTCGCCACCTTTTAAATGACGGGTTTGTATGTGATTTTGAAAAATTGTTTGAACTTTTTTATATAAGGTTAAATCCACTGATTTTAGTCTATCTTTTAGGTCTTTATGAATGGTACTTTTTGAAAGATTATATTCTTTTGCAAGTTCTCTTAGAGTTTTTTTTGTTTTAAGAATATAATAAGCTTCCTCATATATTCTTTTTCTTATGTTTTCTTTCATAAAACCTCCTTTTATTTAATTATATAGATTTAAGCTTATATCATGAAAAAAAGCCACTTATAAATGACTTTCTTTTAAATAACCTAATTTTATGCCATTAAAATGGTGATTGGAAAAAAATTTAATTACTTTTTAATTGTTCTACTGTTTTATTAAAACAATTATCTGGATTAACATACTTGCCATCTACAGATATTTCAAATAAAACGTGTTTACCTAAATCTTTTTCTAGGTTTGATTCACCAGCTTTACCGATGATTGTACCTTGAGCAACAGTGTCGCCTTCTTTTACTGTGACTTCACCTAAACTTTGATAAATTGTGATTATGTTGTTATCGTGCTCAATTGTAACGATTTTCCCCATTAATTTATCTTCTTTAACAGATGTTACTTTACCTGGCAAAACACTTACAACATCAAAAGTATCATTTATTCCACCATAAGCTATTCCACTATTTTGAATATAAGTTGTCTCATAATTTATAATGGAGTTTTGTTGGGTTTTTTCGTCACTTTTATAATCGTAAAAACTATTTAATACTTTTATACTTTCATTAGTATATGGTTTAGTAATTACATTTTGGGTGTTGACAACTGACTGAATGCTATCTTCAAACAATCTAGAAACGTATGTATAATCTTCATCAGTTTTTAGTGATGCCTGTGATAGATCTGCATACCAAAGTCCACCTAAAAGTAAAGCACTTAATCCTATACATGTCGCGTAAATAACTGGTTTTTTTATCTTTCTCATATTTTTCACCTCTACTATCATTTTGGATAGTTTTGGTTTTTTTATACTAGTTTTTTTTGATTTTTGTGTTTTTATAATAATGTTTTAAAATTTGATCATATTTATATCCTTCTTTAGCCATACCGTTTGCTCCATATTGACTCATACCAACACCATGCCCAAAACCTTTGGTTGTGATAGTAACATTATTTTCGTTTTGAATTATCTCAAAATAGTTTGATCTTAAATTTAATTTAGTGGCTAGATCTCGGCCATTTATATCTATCCCATTTATTTTTAAGGATCTTGTCCTACCAGTTGATGTTTTGGATGTTACTTCAATATTTAAAGTTTGGTTAAAAGGTAAATTTAATTTATTATAAAAATCTTCTAAGGTGAATTTGTATGTATCAACATAGACTGGTGAGTCTTTATCCCAAATACTATCGACACTTCTTAAATAAGGAAGGGCAGAGACAAAAACTTCTTCGCTATTTTCAGTAGCACCAACACTAGTTGAGAAAAACATGGCGTTAATAACTTGATCATTATATGTTAAATATTCACCACTTGTTTGACCGACAGCTTTTTTTACTTTATTTATTTTTTCAGAATATTTGTCTTTCCAATTTTCTTTTAGTTGTTGGTCTGTTAAATATACTTGATTAGCAGTCGTATTTAAAACATCGTAGTCTTTATCTTTTGTAGCTGTCATTTGATACATTGCATAACTTCTAGAGGCAACAGCTTGAGCTTTTAGTGCTTCTAATTCGAAAGTTGCTGGCATTTCCCCAGCAACTACTCCCTTAATATATTCTTCAAACGGCATTTCGGTTATTACACCTGTTTTTTCGTCTTTAACTCTAATAGTGTTATTAGTTATGTATTTGAACTTTATTTCATCTGTTTTGACAAATATTTTTACAAATAAAAAAGGTATTATGATAACTAATAGAGTTACTATAATAAGCTTTTTCATATTTTCGTTCCTTTCTATATAAATTTTGTACTTTCAAAAAAATCATAGAAAAAATTTACGACTAAATATGATAAAGCCATAGCGACTATTAGATATAATACCCTACTGGAATAATATCTATTCTTTTTAAATATGCCCGAAATATTTAAACTTTCTAAAGCCCATATGGTTATAATTACCGTAACAATGTATATTAATCCTTTTAATGCCATCAATCTTTATAATTATCTAACATTTCTATACGTCTTTTATGACGTTCTTCATTACTAAAAGGAGTTTTTAAAAATACATCGGTAATGTCTTTAGCTCTATATAAAGGCATATTTCCGTTTATGGCAATAATATTGGCATCATTATCTTGTCTTGTATACTTTGCTTCTTTTATGTTATTTACTTTCGCACATCTTACTTTATCTACTTTATTACAAGCAATACTAATGCCGATTCCACTACCACATATAGCAATTCCCTTTTCAATTTTTTTATCTCTTACAGCTTTTCCTAATTTGAAACCATATTCGGGATAGTCATGGCTTGCTTTATCATCACAACCATAGTCAATGACAGTATATCCTTTTTTGGTTAAATATTTTGTAAGTTTTTGTTTTAGTTTAAAACCTCTATGGTCACTAGCTAAACCTATTTTATTATCTGGTATATTTAAATTTAAAATGGTTTGTTCTTGATAATCATTTTTGACTATATCTTTTAAAGATGTCTCTTTTTCTTCCACTTTTAATTCCTCCTTTTAAATAAATTATAACATTATTTTGTGAAATTTTTAAGAATTAATTATTATCTTTTGAATACGAGATTTTCGTTATTTAAAGTTTTTCCTTATTTAAAATGGGATAATGAAATTGTGGTGAGAAGTATGATTGGTAAATTGCTTAAGATTATCAGAACAGACAAAGGATTAAAACAATCTGAACTTGCGGAAAAATTAAATATAGCTCAAACGACTTTATCTGGCTATGAGACAAATTATAGCAATCCTAGATTTGAGATAATTGAAGAATTTGCAGATAACTGTGATTATGAAATAATTTTTAGAAACAAGAAAACAAAGAAAGAGATTACAACTAAGTCTATCAAAAGAAAAGACGTATAGAAAAAACATTTGCATTTTTTAGCAAATGTTTTTATTTTACGAATGGAAGTAAAGCCATAAATCTGGCTTTTTTTACTTCACCAGCAATATATCTTTGATGTCTTGCACAAGCACCAGTAATTCTTCTTGGTAAAATTTTACCTTTATCTAAACTAACATATTTTTTTACTGTATCATCTTTATAACTTACATGCTTGCCAGCACACATTTGACATACTTTTCTTTTTCTTCTACGAAATTCTGCCATAACTATCCTCCTATTCTAAGAAATTAT
>CALVII010000057.1 GCA_944329465.1 uncultured Bacilli bacterium
ACATAGTAAAGAAACAAAATAAAGTATAGTGAATAAATAAAGTATAAAAAAAGCACAAAATGTTTCACGTGAAACATAGTAAAGAAACAAAATAAAGTATAGTGAATAAATAAAGTATAAAAAAAGCACAAAATGTTTCACGTGAAACATTAAAAAATTAAAATATTGTGGAAAACTAAAATATGCACTATTTTTGTTGAATTATTTTAAAAAATAATATAATATTATATAGGTACAACATTTATGGCTGAACCAGGTCAGAATCGGAAGATAGCAGCCTTAAGGTCCTCTAAATGTGTGTACCTTTTTATTAGGTGATAAAATGAATAAATATATGGAAATAGCGTTAAAAGAAGCAAAAAAAAGTTTAAAAACAAACGATGTTCCTGTTGGTGCGGTAATTGTAGAAGGAGATCAAATAATCTCCAAAGCCCATAATACAAGAGAAAAAGAACATTCAATAATTGGTCACGCTGAAATAAATGCTATAGAAAAAGCTTGTAGAAAGAAAAAATCTTGGCATTTAAATACATGTACTTTATACGTAACTCTTGAACCGTGTCAAATGTGTATAGAGGCCGCAAAACAAGCTAGAATAAAGTGTATAATATACGCAGCCAAACAACAAAAAAAGTCAAATTTAAAAGAACCATATAAAATTCAATTAGAAAATGTGGAAAACTCCAGTATTTTATTAAAACAATTTTTTAAAGAAAAAAGAAAATAAGTAATTATATAAAAAAACTAAATAACTTATTTTCTTTTTATGTGGATAAATATGATATAATTATAAAAGATGAGGTGGTCAAATGTATCAAGCATTATATAGAAAATATAGGCCGAAAACTTTAGAAGATGTATGTGGCCAAGATATTATTGTCAAAATAATTAAAAACTCAATAATAAATAACCAAATAAATCATGCCTATTTATTTGCTGGACCAAGAGGAACTGGTAAAACTAGTATTGCCAAAATATTTGCTAAAATAATTAACTGTGAAAATCCTATTGATTGTAAGCCATGTGGAAAATGCAACAGTTGTATGCAAGAAAATAATAGTGACATAATAGAAATTGATGCTGCTAGTAACAATGGTGTTGACGAAATAAGAGAATTAAGAAATAAAGTAAATTTATTACCTGCTTATGGAAAATATAAAGTTTATATCATTGACGAAGTTCATATGCTTACACAAGGTGCATTTAATGCTCTTTTAAAAACATTAGAAGAACCTCCAGCTCATGTAATATTTATTCTTGCAACCACAGATCCTCATAAAGTATTAGAGACAATTTTATCTAGATGTCAGCGTTTAGATTTTAAAAAGATCAGTAATGAAGCAATTGTAGAAAACTTAGAAAAAATAGCTAAAAAAGAAAATATTGATGTTGAAAAAGAAGCTTTAAACGAGATAGCTAAATTAGCTGATGGTGGAATGAGAGATTCTGTTGGAATGCTTGACCAAGCAAGAGCTTATACAGAAGGAAAAATTACCGTAAATGATATTCATGACATAAATGGTACATTAACTGAAAAAAATTTAAAAGAATTATTAGAAAATATAATTGAAGATAAATTAGACATTGTTTTAGAAAAAATAGATCAATATAATGATAAAGGCAAAAACTTTGTTAAATTAATTGAAGAATTCATTGATTTTATAAGAAATATTCTTCTTTTTAAAGAAGCTCCCAAATATTTTAAAGAAAGAGTTATAAATATCGAAAATTATGAAAAAATATCACCTAAAATCAGTATAAACGAATTATTTTCTATTATTGAAATCTTAAATAAATACTCTTTCGAAATGAAAAACAATAACAACAGCAAACTTTTATTTGAACTTGCTCTCATTAAAATAATTTCTCAAAAAAATAGCGAGCATGTTGAAAAAACAGAAAACAATACAATCAAACCTGAAAAAACAAGTGAAAAAGTTAAAATACCATCAAAAAACCAGTCAAAAATTACCTTAAATGTGGAAAATCTAGAAAAAAATGTGGAAAACTCTCAAAAAATACAAACAAAAAACGAACAAATAACACAACCCTCCCCTACTTCTAAACCAATAGCAAAAAAATCAAATAGTAAACTAAAAGAAAATATTGAAAAAATCAAACAAATAAGGATTGATAACACTTTAGCTAGGTTTAACAAACAAGAAGTTAGAAATATTATTCCGGCATTAGAACTGTTAAACGATTTACTATTAGATCCAGATTTCAGTAATTCTGCTTCAATTTTGTTAGATGGTACTTTAAAAGCTGCCAGTAATGAAAATCTAATTTTTGTTTATAAAACTAGTAGACTTGCCAATATATTTAATGAAAATTTACCGATTATTGAAGAAACTATTGCCAAAATATTAAATAAAAAATATAATTTAATTGCAGCTAGTTTAGACGAATGGGAAGTAATAAAAAATAATTTCAATAATAAACTTAGACCATTTATCTATAAAGAAGAACAGTTTAATCTAGAAGATATTTTCAAAGAAGAAGAACCAGAAAATACTATTACAACCATGTTTGAAGATATTATTGAATATAATTAATAGAAAGAAGGAATGAAAATGAATATTCAAGCTATGATGAAACAAGCTCAAAAATTACAAAAGGATATGTTAAATGAAAAAAATCAAATTGACGAAAAAATATTTGAAGGAAAATCTTCATTTGTAACCGTAAAAGTTAAAGGAACCAAAGAAGTTGTTGAAATAAAAATAGATGCCGAAAAGTTAGAAAAAGACGATATTGAAATGCTTCAAGATATGATTTTAGTTGCTATAAATGACGCAAATCGCCAAATAGATACTTTAACTGAAGAAAAAATGGGAAAATACACTAAAGGAATGCCAGGTCTTTTCTAATGAATTACCCTAAAACAATATTAAATTTAATAGAGTGTTTCAAAAAATTTCCTGGAATTGGTGAAAAAACAGCCGAACGTTTAGCTCTTGCTAGTATAAATATGGACGAAGATATTATAGATTTATTTAGTAAATCTTTAAAAGATGGCAAAAATAAAATAAAAAAATGTTCAAGATGTGGAAGTTTAACTGAAGACGAACTATGTCAAATTTGTAAAGATGAAACTAGAGATAAATCAACTTTATGTGTTGTTGAAGAATGCAAAAATGTTATCCTATTTGAAAAAATAGGTTCTTTCAAAGGTATTTATCATGTTCTAGGTGGTTTAATATCACCTTTAGAAGGTATTAATCCAGAAGATATTCATATCGATAAATTAATAGATAGAATAAAAAATGAAAAAATAAAAGAAGTTATACTAGCTATCAAACCAAGTGTCGAAGGAGAAACTACTGCTTTATATATTAGAAAAATGTTAGAAGGAACTGATGTGAAAATATCTAAAATTGCTCATGGTATTCCAATGGGAGCTGATATTGATTACATCGATCCATTAACTTTAGAAATGGCTATTGAAGATCGTACAACTATCTCATAAAATATGACTTAATATTATATAATTTATTGAGGTGTTTCATGCTTAATAAATTATTAAAAATGTTTAAAAAATTTATAATGAGTTTCTTTATGTTATACGGCTATAATGTCTTAGTTCCTTCGGCAGCTATAATACCAATCAACTTAATAACCGTTTTGTTAATCACATTTTTCAGCATTCCGGCATTTATATTTTTAATCATTATAAGACTTGTCGTATATTAGGAGGCTTTATAAGATGTTAGATGACTACCAAAAATCGCAACCAATTGTATATAAAATATTAAAAAATGCCATCACTGATGACAAATGTTCTCACGCCTATTTAATTGAAACAGGCGGTTTTTATGATTCATTTAACTTTGTAATGTCATTTGTAAAATCCCTTTTATGTCCGTTAAAAAATTTAAATAAAAAAAACTGTCATGATTGCCATCAATGTGAAGTAATCGATTCTGGTAACTTTCCAGAAATTGACGTCATCTCTCCAGATGGTCTTTGGATAAAAAAAGAACAGCTTCAAACTCTTCAAAAAGAGTTCAACACAAAAGCCTTAATTGGAAACAAAAGAGTATATATTATTACCCAAGCTGATCGATTAAATAAATCTGCTGCCAATTCTATTTTAAAATTTTTAGAAGAACCAGAAGGAAATATTGTTGCTATATTAATAACTGACAACATTTATAGCATTTTATCAACTATTAGATCAAGATGTCAAATATTGAGATTAAAAAACTCACAAATCGTTGATAAAAATGAACCATGGCACGAAAAATTAAAACAAATAATCCTATCATATAAAAATAATATTTTAGAAAAAGAAAATGAAGAAAATATAAATTTAAAAATTACTAAAGTAATAGAATTTGTAAATTATTATGAAAAGTATCATTTAAATACTATGCTTTATATGGGAAAACTATGGAATGATTACATAATAGGCAAAGAAGAAATTGAAATAGCTTATGAAATAATGATTAATTATTATAAAGATATTTTAAATTATATATTAAATAAACCTTTAGAAATATTTGATATAAATAATAACATTAAAGAAATTGCTCAAAAAAACAGTAAAGAAGAAATCTGCCAAAAAATAAACAAACTAGTTGAATTAAAAGATTTAATAAAATATAATGTTAATACTAATTTATTAATGGATAAATTAATAATCAGTTTGGAAGGAGTAATAGAATGATAAATGTAGTTGGTGTTACTTTAAAACCTCATGGACAAATTTACTACTTTGATCCCGGAAAACTAAATTTAAAAGAAAATATAACAGTCATTGTTGAAACTGAACATGGTTTACAATTTGGAACAGTAGTTAATTCTAATATTATCATTAATCCTGAAAAAATAAATAGCGAATTAAAAAAAGTAATTAGAATTGCTAGTAAAAGAGATTATACAAAACATAAAAAAAACATAAAAGACTCTCTTTTAGCTTTAAAAACATGTCGTCATATTGTTGAAAGGGATGACATAAAAATGCATGTAATAGATGCTAGTTACACTTTTGATCGTGATAAATTAATATTTAGATTTTTAGCTGACAATAGGATTGATTTTAGAGATTTAGCCCGTGAACTTGCTTCCATATATAAAGTTAGAATTGAACTAAGGCAAATAGGAATTAGAGATAAAGCAAGAGAAGTTGGTGGATATGGTCCTTGTGGCCAAAAATTATGTTGTGCAAGATTTCTGCAAGATCTAAATGCTGTTTCAATCAATATGGCTAAAACTCAAAATATAGCCTTAAACCCAAGTAAAATAAATGGTGTTTGTGGAAGACTAATGTGTTGCTTAAAATATGAAGAAGAAACATATGAAGAAAATAGAAAAAATATGAAAAAAATAGGTGATAAAATATCTACTGAATATGGTGAAGGAACAATAACCTCTTTAGATATTTTAAACCAAAAGTATAAAGTAAATATTCCAAATTATGGTATAGTGGAAGTTGATAAAAATGAAAGTGACTAATTATTTATTAGGTTATGAAAATCTCAAGATAATTCAAGATAATGAAATGTTTAATTTTTCTTTAGATTCTGTTTTACTTCCTAATTTCATTACTATAAATGAATCTACAAAAAATATATTAGATATTGGTACTGGTAATGCCCCAATACCTTTAATTTTATCTGAAAAAACAAAAGCTAAAATTATTGGCATAGAAATACAAAAAGAAGTCAGTAAAATGGCACAAGAATCAGTCAAAATGAATAATTTAGAAGACCAAATAACAATCCTTAATGAAGATGTAAAAGAATATGCTAAAGCTGCCACTCCAGAATTTTTCGACATAATAACATGTAATCCACCATATTTTGAAGTTAAAGAAACTTCTAGATTTAATAA
>CALVII010000058.1 GCA_944329465.1 uncultured Bacilli bacterium
ATGGCGCTATTGTTTATCAAAATATGGCTGCTGGTTCTAAGGTTAGTAAAGGTGCTAATTTGAGAATTAAAATTGTTCAAAATAACGTTACTAATACTGAACCATTTGATACTGGGGACGAGTAATGCGAGGTAAGGTTGTCAAATTAATTAGTAATGATTATACAGTCGAAGCAAATGGTGAGAAATATGTGTGTAAAGCCCGTGGTAAATTTAGAAACATGGGCCTTTCACCAATTGTTGGTGATGAGGTTATATTTGATTTAGATAATAAATATATTTTAGATATTTTACCTAGAAAAAATGAACTTATTAGACCGGTTATTGCCAATATAGATATGGCTATAATTATTACGAGTTTAAAAAAGCCTGATTTTTCTTCTAGTTTATTAGATAAATTATTAGTTATATGTGAGTATAATAAAATTAAACCGGTTATAGTGTTTACTAAGTCTGATTTACTTAATGAAGAGGAAAAAGGTTTATATAGAAAAATAATTGATTATTATAAGAAAATAGGCTATGAAGTTTATATGAATTATGAGTTATCTTCTATTAAGAGAATTTTTAAAGGAAAGGTTAGTGTGTTTACTGGTCAAAGTGGGGCAGGTAAAAGCACACTTTTAAATAGTTTAGATTCTAATTTAAATTTGAAAACTGGTGAGATTTCTTTAGCTTTAAATAGAGGAAAACATACGACAAGACATACAGAACTTTTAGAGTTATGTGACGGTTTAGTGGCTGATACTCCAGGCTTTTCAGCTTTGGAATTTACGGGTATGAGTAAGGAAGATATTCGAGATAATTTTATAGAGTTCAATTTATATAGGGATGAATGTCAATTTAGAGATTGTTTTCACATTCATGAGAAAAAATGTATGGTTAAGGAAAAAGTCCATGACGGAACGATTTTACGAAGTAGATATGATAATTATATAAATTTTTTAAAATGAGGTGATTTGATATGGTTAAGATAGCTGGATCTTTTTTGAAAATACAAGGTGATGAAGATAAGATTAAAAGTTTAGCTAAGGTTTGTGATTATATTCATTTTGATGTAATGGATGGTAAGTTTACTGAAAGACCGACTTTTCCTTTGGATAATATGATAGATAAAGTAAAAGAATTTAGAAATATCGATGTTCATTTAATGGTTTTGAATGTTAAAAAATATATAGATGCAGTTATTTCTTTAAATCCAAGTTTTATCACTTTTCATTTGGAAGCAACCAGTGAGGTTAAAAATATTATTAGTTATATACATGAAAAAGGAATTAAAGCGGGTCTAGCGATTAACCCTAAAACAAAAGTAGAAGAGCTTTTACCATATTTAAATGATGTGGATTTAGTTTTAGTTATGAGTGTAGAAGCAGGAGCTGGAGGACAGCGTTTTTGTGATGTAACCGATAAGATTAGAGATTTAATAAAATATCGTGATGAAAATAAGCTATCTTATTTGATAGAAGTCGATGGTGGTATTAATGATAATACTATTAAAATGGTTAAAAATGTAGATATCGTAGTTGCAGGTTCATTTATTACGGATTATGATAATTATCAAAGTCAAGTATATAAACTAAAGAAAAGTCTAAGAAATGGTTTTACTTTAGCGGAGTTGCTTGGAGTAATTGTCGTACTTTCTATTTTAGGGTTGGTGGCTGTGACAACAATTGATAACAATATTAAAAAAGGTCGCTATGATAGCTGTTTGGTTCAAGAGACTAATTTAATCGAAGGAGCCAAAATGATGATGATTGATTATCCTAATTTACTTCCGACTTCTGGAAATTCTATAGAAATTACGGCTAGAGTTTTACAAGATGGTGGCACAATTAGTGGTCAGGTAGTTGATAAAGGATATATTGATAATGATTTATTTAATCCGATGACGGAGAAACCTTATGTAGATAGTAATGTATCTGTTAAGATAACAGCAAATGGCAATAATTATAATTATGATGTTATTTATGGAAATCCAGATGAGGCTTGTCATAGATAGGAGCTGATATTTATGAAAAAAATAACTTGTGATGGTAATGAAGCTTGCGTTAGAGCTTCATATTTGTTTACGGAGCTTGCAGGAATTTATCCAATAACTCCTTCTAGTCCGATGCCAGAGCTTATTGACAAATGGGCTTTTGAAGGTAAAAAAAATATATTTGGTACAGTGCCTAAGACTATAGAGATGCAGAGTGAAGCAGGAGCTATTGGGATGGTTCATGGGGTTTTACAGTCTGGTATGTTAGCTTCAACTTATACAGCTAGTCAAGGACTTTTACTTATGATTCCTAATATGTATAAGATTGCAGGTGAGATGTGGCCGTTTGTGATGCATGTAGCGGCTAGAAGTTTAGCTACTCATGCTTTAAGTATTTTTGGAGATCATCAGGATGTATATGCGGTTCGCTCTACTGGTTTTTGTATGATAGCTTCTTCTTCGGTTCAAGATGCTTACAATTTAGCTTTGGTTAGTCATTTGGCTAGTTTAGAAGCTTCTCTTCCTTTTCTGCACTTTTTTGATGGTTTTAGAACTAGTCATGAACTTAATAAAATAGATATTTTAGAAGATGAAGAGATTAAAAAATTAATTCCTTATGATAAGGTTTTTGCTTTTAGAAATAGGGCTTTAAATAATGAAAGACCTGTTACTAGAGGAACTAATCAAAATGGTGATATTTATTTCCAAGAGGTAGAGGCTCGTAATAAATTTTATGATAGAGTACCTGATATTGTTGCTTTTTATATGGATAAGATTAATAAGTTAACTGGTATGAATTATAAACCATTTAATTATTATGGGAGTTTAAAGGCTAAAAAAGTTATTGTGGCTATGGGTTCAGTTTGTGAGACTATAAAAGAGGTTATAGATTATTTTGGAGGAGATATTGGTTTAGTTGAGGTTCACTTATATAGACCTTTTAGTGATAAGTATTTGCTTTCTATTTTACCTAAAGAAGTGGAAAAAATTGCAGTGTTAGATAGAACTAAGGAAGCTGGAAGTGAGGGTGAACCTTTATATTTAGATGTACTTGGTAGTTTAAAAGGTAAAGATGTAACTATTTGTCATGGAAGATTTGGCCTTTCTAGTAAAGATGTGACACCAGGCATGATAAAAGCTATTTATGATATGCTTGATAATCCTAAGGAAGAGTTTACAATAGGCATTAATGATGATGTTACTAATTTATCTTTAGATTATGAAAACATTAATGTTACTGATAATGAAGAGGTTTTAATCTATGGTTATGGCAGTGATGGTATGGTAAGTGCTTCTAAATCATTACTTAGTATTATATCTTCAAATAAGTATGTTCAAGGATATTTTGAATATGATTCTAAAAAATCTGGGGGAGTGACAGTTAGTCATTTAAGATTTGCTTCTAAACCAATTCGATCAACTTATTTTGTACATAACCCTAAGCTTGTAGTGATTTCTAAGGATACTTATTTATCGATTTTTGATGCGGTTACTAGTCTATCTTTTGGGGGCACTCTTTTAATTAATACAAGTATGGAAGATAGTGTTTTATTGGAGACTTTAAAACCTTATAATAAATTTTTAAATAAAAATAAAATAAGGGTATATGTTATAGATGCGGATGATATTGCAAGAAGACATAATTTAGGTAGAAAAATTAGCATGATTATGGAGATGGCTATACTTAAATTAATGGATTTAAATGAAGAGGCTATTAAAAATTTAGAAGATTATGTAATGCGTAAATTTGGAGTTAAAAGTAAGGATGTTGCTTTAAATAATATAAGGGCAATTAGAGATGTCAGATTAAGGAAAATAGAAGTCGGTTTAGAAGAGGCTGATTTGAATTTTTCCTATGATAATATTTATGAAGCTTTAACTCATAGAAAAGGTAATGAACTTAAAGTTTCAGATTTTATAGGATTTGAAGATGGATCTTTTGAACATAGACAGCCAGAAGTTCAGAATATTTCAGAGTTTGTCCCTGAATGGATTAAAGAAAACTGTATACAGTGTAGTGAGTGTTCACTTGTTTGTCCACATGGAGTTATTAGACCATTTTTACTTGATAAAGAAGAATATGAAAAGGCTCCTTCTTATATTAAAGATGTTTGCAAACCAGCTTTAGGTTCACCTAATCATTATTTTGTGATAGCAGTGTCGGCTAAAAATTGTACAGGATGCGGAGTATGTATTAATACTTGTCCTGGTATGCGTGGTAATAAAGCTTTGGCTTTTCAAAAATTAAAAAATAGCAACAATGATAAGATATTTGATTACTTGGTTTCACATATTAAAGAGAAGAAGGTTTTTAATAAAGAGACGATTAAAGGTAGTCAACTTAAGATTCCTAAATTTGCTTTTCATGGAGCGTGTGCGGGATGTGGAGAGACTGCTTATATTAAATTATTAACTCAGCTTTCAGATAATTTGGTAATTGCGAATGCGACGGGATGTTCTTCTATTTATGGAGGAGAGTTACCTAATGCTCCTTATAGTGTGCCTTGGGCAAATAGTTTATTCGAAGACAATGCGGAATTTGGATTTGGTATGCTTATGGGATTCGAAAATGGTAAGAATATGGTTAGAGAATATATGCTTGAACATAGAGATGATGTTTTTGATAAGTGGCTTAATAATCCTAATGATTATAATATAACTAAAGAGGTTTATGAAAATATAGATTTTGAAAAACATCCCTATTTAAAAGAACTTAAAAATTATATTGTAACTAAAAATGTTTGGGCTATTGGTGGTGATGGTTGGGCATATGATATTGGCTTTGGTGGTATAGATCATGTACTTTCTAGCTCTTCTAATATAAATATTTTGGTGCTTGATACGGAGGTTTATTCTAATACTGGTGGTCAAGTGTCTAAAGCAACACCTGAGGGGATGGTTGCCGAATTTGCTTATTCTGGTAAGAAAGATTATAAAAAAGATTTAGCTAGAATTGCGATGGCCTATCCAAATGTTTATGTGGCTACGGTGTCACTTGGAGCTAATATGATGCAGGCAATAAAGGCGATAAGTGCGGCTATGAAACATGATGGTCCTTCTATCATAATTGCTTACTGCCCTTGTATATCTCATGGCATAAAAAAAGGTATGTGGTGTTCTATAGAAGAAGAAGCTTTAGCTACTAAATGTGGATATTTTCCAATATTTAGATATGATGGAAGTAAGGATGAGTTTATTTTGGATAGTCCAAACCCTGATTTTGATTTATATGATGAGTTTTTAAATAATCAAACTAGGTACAGTATGCTTAAAACCGTTAATCCTGATAAAGCGGAAGAAATGCTTAAAATTAATAAAGAGGCAGCAATTAAGAGGTTCGAATTTTATAAAAGTTTAGTTAAATAAAAGTGGTTCTTTGTCAAGTAGTGTTGGTGGAACCAAAAACTAGTGATAAATGAACTATTGGAAGAGGGTCAAATATGAC
>CALVII010000059.1 GCA_944329465.1 uncultured Bacilli bacterium
TTCCAATAAATGAATTAAATAAAATAGAATCTTTCTTAGAAATTAATTTGTCTAGTGAAGTAGAAATTAGTGATTCTGACAAAAAGCCATTTGTAAAATCATTGATCTATTAAAGCAGCAAAAAAATTATGTATTTAACTAGATAGCGATATCTAGTTTTTATTTACCCTTAATATGATTTAAACTATATAATAAATAACTTAAAACAAACCATAAATAGTTCCATCATCATCTATATGCATTTTTTCATAAGCAGGAACTTTAGAAAGACCAGGCATTGTCATTATCTTACCCATATAAACCACTATAAAACCAGCACCACTGTTTACTTTAACATCTCTAACTGTAATTTCATAATCTTTAGGATAACCCAACTTTTTCGCATCATCACTTATAGAATACTGCGTTTTAGCTATACATACTGATAACTTATCTAATCCCATTTCCTCTATTTTAGAAATACTTTTTAAAGCCGCATCTAAATATTTAACACTACCTGCATGATATATTTCTTTAGAAATTTTTGAAATCTTATTTTTAATGCTATCGTCTTCATCATAAAGCAAATGAAATTCTTTTTCATTTTCACATAACTTAACAATTTTTAAAGCTAAATCCTGCGATCCTTTTCCCCCATTTTCATAAGAAGAAGAAACAGCAAATTCACACCCCAAATCTTCACAACATTTTTTAACATACTCAATCTCTTCTTCATCGTCAAACGAAAACTTATTTAAACAAACAACAATGTTATCTATATATTTTTTCATGTTTTCTATATGTACTTTTAAATTACAACTGCCTTTTTCTAAATAATTCATATTTTTAGTATTTAATTCATTCTTACCCATTCCACCATTATATTTTAAACTTCTAATAGTTGCATTAATAACAATTACACTTGGTTTTAAATTACCTTTTCGGCATTTAATATCTAAAAACTTTTCAGCTCCTAAATCAGCTCCAAATCCAGCTTCTGTAATAACATAATCTGCTAATTTTAAACCTAACTTAGTCGCTATCAAACTATTACATCCATGTGCGATATTCGCAAACGGCCCCCCATGAATAATTACCGGATTATTTTCTAAGGTTTGAACCAAATTAGGTTTAATCGCATCCTTAAGTAAAATAGTCATCGCATCTTCCACATGTAAATCTTTAACAAATAAAGGATTATTATTAATATCATATGCAAATAAAATATTACCTATTTTATCCTTTAAATCCTTTAAATCATGAGCTAAACATAAAATTGCCATAATCTCCGTTGCCACGGTAATGGAATAATGATTTAAATGAGCTACATCTTTACCTAAATCTAAACCTACCATAACACTCCTTAAAGCTCTATCATTCATATCGACACATCTATCAAAAAGTATTTTATCCTTGTCAATATTTAAACTATTCCCTTGAAATATATGATTATCAATAGCCGCACAAAGTAAATTGTTGGCCGCACCAATCGCATGCATATCTCCAGTAAAGTGTAAATTAATATCTTCCATTGGAACAACCTGCGAATACCCACCGCCTGCTGCTCCACCTTTAATTCCAAATACTGGACCTAAAGAGGGTTCTCTTAAAACAGCTAAACTGTTAAATCCCAATTTTCTAAAAGCATCATGAATACCAATACTCATTGTTGTTTTACCTTCGCCAAATGGTGTTGGATTAATTGATGTAACCAATATTAACTTTCCATCCTTTTTATCCAAATCATTAAAAATATCTAAATTAATCTTCGCTTTGTATTTACCAAAACACTCTAAATATTTATCACTAATACTTAATTTTCTTGCAATTTCACTAATTTCCAACATTTTACTATTTCTAGCTATTTCAATATCTGTCACCAAAATCACCTCTTACAGATATTATATCAAATATTAATAAAATAAATTAACTATTTTTGCAAATAAATCATGTGATACTGGTGCTGAATAACGAAAATGCGGCTTAGAAGCAGTAATCGCTTTGTATATTTTATCTGCAATTGACTTCAAACTTCTCTTTTCAAAAAGCCATAAATATATATTTTCACTTTTTCTAATTAACTCAATTTGCTTATCAAAAAAACTATTATAATCCATAAAATCATACTTTTTGTCAAAAGCAAGTTTGTTAAAACCAGTTCTATATAAACCAGGCTCTATTAAAACAATATCAACTTTAGAAGGTAAAAGTATACTTTCATAATACATAACTTTGCCCATCATAGATAGTGCTGCTTTAGAAGCACAATAACTACCTAAAAATGGTAATGGCATCTTGCTAGTTAAAGAAGAAATAACAATAATTCTTTCCTCTCCTTTTTCCTCCATCTTTTTAACAACCTTTTGAATTAACCTTAAATTAGAAAAAACATTAACCTTAAAATTATATTCCACTTTATCCATAGGTATTTCAAATAAAGAACCACTTTCTGCCACCGCCGCATTACATACCAAAACATCGATATCAAGTTTATCTAACTTATTTAAATCTTTAGTTATATCTAATTTTAAACATTCAATGTTTTTATTTTCCTTATATAACCTTCTAACCCTTTCTAACTCACTATCCGTGTGAACAGTCACATATAAAAAATAATCTTTTTTTAATCTTTGAATAACCGGATAAATCATCCCACTTCGAGCTCCTGTAATCAAAATTTTCTTCATCCTTATCACCATTAATTAATATTTGCAAAATAAGCTAAAATATGTATTTGACACTCATTTAATTCAAGGGTATAATACATTTTATCAAGGAGGAAATATCATGAATAATAGTGAATTTTATAATACTATTAGATTAATTTCAAAACATCAAAACACTGTAGCTTTAATTGATATAAAAGAATTTAGAAGATTAAAAAAAATAAATAATGAATACTTATGGCAACCCTTTGAAATAGGTAATTTACCAGCCATCCCAATTCAAACAATAGGTTTTGAAGAGAGATTTAAAGCCACAAATGAAATGGTTAAAATTAAATTAGCACCAATTTGGGCTTTCTTAACTAATCAAAAAAGAGTCATTACTCCAAACATCGAAGTTTTTGAATTCACAGAACATAGTAAATATAAACCACATTATACTTTATTTAGAAAAGCTATTTCAAATCCTCATTACCTAACTTCTGGTACTTTAGATATGTTATTAGAAAAACCAGTTGCTAAAGAAGAAAATGCCATTGAATGGAATAAAAAAAGTTCCTCTACTTTACTTGTTCCAGCAGACGAACTTTTACTTAAAGCTTTTTTAACAAAATATCAAAGTGAATTAGAAGAGTTTGACACTTTGTATAAAGAAAGTGTAGATGTAGTAAAACAATTAAGTTATTATCAAAAAAGATTAAAATAGTTCCCATAAATTAATGGAAACTATTTTTTATTGCACTATAGTAAACGGACTATCTGAAGTTCCTAAGCCTTCCAAAGTTATATTTGATTTTAGAAATACTACTGGTCTAACACCAATATAATCAGATCCTGATGCATATCTATCACCAATACCATACCAATAGTCGTCAAGTCCTGCATACCAAGCATCATGAAATAAATTAGCTGATTCTGACGAAAATGCATTAATAGTCCAATATAATGTCTTAATATCAAAATCTAAAAGATAATTTGAAGTACAAATAGAATTATGATTTTGTAGTTCCATTCGTTGTTTGGAAGCTGATGTACAAAGTGGATTTGTACTTGATTTTAAAACATCTGATACGTTAACTAATCCCACATTCCCTGTCCATGTATACATCTTCTCTCCTACTATATTTTTAGATATACTATCAGTTTCAGCTCCACTTTGATCTAAGTATTCTACTGATCCAATATTAAATAAATGATTTGTTATTTGTCCTTTGGATGTTTCATCTATATTATTTACATAGTAATCGTTATTTAAATATATTTTTATTGAAGAATCTTCCGTTACTGTTCCTTTTTGACTTCCACTTGGTGTTAAAAATTCTCCTTCTACTTTCGCATATACTCCGCAACCATATGATGGATCTTGACAGTATGTATTATTTTCTGTGCTTCGGTGATTTGCTTCGTCAAATGATCTATTTGGTAATATTTCATTTCTTATAATCTTATATGTTCCGTCTGCCTCTTTAGCTATGATTCTCCAAAGTTCGTCGTTAAATTCTATATAGTTGTTTGGATTTTGTCCACGATATATTAATCTTCCACTTTCATAGCTATCTTCATATAAGCCATCTCCTGATTCTACTATTTCGACTTCTTGGCCTCCGATTGTTTGATCTACTCCATCTCCTGGTTCCACACTACCTCCACCTGTTTGTTCATAATCTAATTCTATGTTTAATGTACTATCTAAATCTGTTGGCTGACTTGTTATTTCTGGATTATAGGTTACTTTGACTTTCATGGTTGCTATTTCTCCTACTTTTAATTCATCATTTTCGTTTACTCCTGATGTTTCAAATAATATAGCTGTATTGTTTGTATCTGTCTTGGTTATTGTTTTAAGTACTGCATCTATACTTCCTTTGTTTTCTATAGTTATATCATATGTTATTGAATCTCCTGGGGATTTTAAACTTACTCCAAAGGTTGCTGAAGTATCGTTATATGTAGTTATTTCTGTTTTATCTGCCGCTGTTCCTATAATGCTATTTGGGGTAATACTTGTTATTTTTACTA
>CALVII010000060.1 GCA_944329465.1 uncultured Bacilli bacterium
TTAATCCACCAGTGGACAATATAAATTCCTTCTTCTGGTATCATAAAGTCTCCAGTGTTTGGATCATATGTTATTTTATTTGAAATGTTAGTTGTTTGAAACATTACAGGGTTTCCTACTGGTACTGTAGAATTAGATTCGTCATGTACCATTGCATAACTGTTGAAGTTTTCAGCAGGAGCTCCTGCTGGCCCTGTTGCTCCGGTAGCTCCGGTTGCCCCAGTTGCACCTGTAGGTCCTTGAGATCCAGTTGCACCTCTTGGACCTGTAGGTCCTGTGGGACCTGTTGGACCTATTGGGCCTGTGGGGCCGCGATCACCTTTTTTGCAAATACAATCTAAAACTTTGCATAGACATTCGTCCTTATTTAAGTTATTATTGTTTTGATTTAATTTATCATTTAGTTTTTCATAATTGTTTTCGTTCACCTTTTTCCTCCTTCCATTTTATGATATGACAGAAAAAAATTTTGAACTGAGTTAATATCTATTGTTGTTAAATATTTTTAAAATTTGGTATTCGTGTTATACTATAGTTAGCTTTTATAAAAGTGTTTTTTATTTACTGTTTATAAAGTTTGTGACTTTTTTGTGTTGCAAAGGTAAAAATAGTTAAAAAATTGATAAAAAAATAATCAAAATTTTAAGAAAAACTGGTTGGCAGTGATCATAATAAGGAGGGATTTTGTGTTCAATTTAGTATCAAAATTTGAGCCTAGTGGTGATCAACCACAGGCAATAGATGAACTTGTTAAAGGAGTAGAGGAAGGTAAGAAATTCCAAGTATTACTGGGTGCTACAGGTACTGGTAAGACTTTCACGATAGCTAATGTTATTCAAAAAACGCAAAAACCGACACTTGTTTTGGCTCATAATAAGACGTTAGCTGGACAGTTATACGGGGAACTTAAGGAGCTCTTCCCAAACAATCATGTTTGCTATTTCGTCAGCTATTATGATTATTATCAACCTGAAGCTTATGTTGCTAAAACTGATACTTATATAGAAAAAGATGCTTCTATTAATGATGAGATAGATGAACTTAGGCATTATGCGACGGCTTCACTTTTGGCTCATAAAGATGTTATTGTTGTGGCTTCTGTTTCTTGTATATATGGTATTGGTGAAATAGAAGATTATAAGAAAAAGGTTTTATTTTTAAGTGTTGGAGAGACTGTAGACCGTGATCAAGTAATAGAAAAATTAATTGAAATGCTTTATGAAAGAAATAATATTGATTTAAAAAGAGGTACTTTTAGAGTTCATGGCGATGTTTTAGAAATTGTTCCAATTGGTCAGCATGCTCACGGGATTAGAGTTGAGTTCTTTGGTGATGAAATCGATAGAATTAGTGAGTTTGATTTAGTTACTGGAAAACTTATAAATGATAAAAAAACTTATACATTGTTTCCAGCTAGTCACTTTGTAACCAATGAAAAAAAGCTTAAAATTGCAATAGAAAATATAAAGAAAGAATTGGAAGATCAGTTAGAAAAATTTCAAAGTGAAAACAAGTTATTAGAATATCAAAGGTTAAAAGAAAGAACTAATTATGATATTGAAATGCTTTCGGAGACTGGTTCCTGCAGAGGTGTAGAAAACTATTCGGCTCCACTTGCTTTAAGAAAACCTGGAGAAATGCCTACAACGTTGATTGATTTTTTTGGTGAAGATTTTTTACTTGTCGTTGATGAGTCGCATGTTACTTTACCGCAAGTTAGAGCTATGTATAATGGAGATAGAATGAGAAAGCAAGCATTAGTTGATTATGGTTTTAGATTACCTAGTGCTTTAGATAATAGACCTTTAAAATTTGAAGAGTTTGAAGGAAAGATAAAACAAGCTATATTTGTATCGGCGACACCTGGTGATTATGAAATGGAAAAAGTTCATAATAAGGTTACTGAACAAATTATTAGACCAACTGGTTTATTAGATCCGAAAATTGAGGTTAAATCTACGAAAAATCAAATTGACGATTTGGTTAATCAAATACATATGCAAATTTCTAAAAACGAAAGAACACTTATTACGACTTTGACAATTAGAATGGCTGAGGAATTATCAGTTTATCTTAAGAATTTAGATATTAAGGTTGCTTATTTACACAATGAGATTAAAACTTTAGAGAGAATGCAGATAATTCACGATTTAAGAGTTGGCAAATATGATGTGGTTGTGGGAATTAATTTACTTCGTGAAGGTATTGATGTACCTGAGGTTAGTTTGATTGCCATTATGGATGCTGACAAACAGGGCTTTTTAAGAAGTGAGAGAAGTTTAATTCAGACTATTGGTAGGGCAGCTAGAAATGAAAATGGTAGAGTTATAATGTATGCTGATGAGATAAGTTCAGCAATGGATGCGGCAATTAAAGAGACTAATAGACGTAGAAGTATTCAGGAAGCTTATAATAAAGAACACGGTATTGTTCCAAAGACTATTGTTAAAGAGGTTAGAGAAGTTATTTCTAATAAGTTTGAAATTAAAGATAAGAAAGAAAATAAAATGAGTAAGAAAGATAAAGAAAGATTGATGTTTGACTTAGAGCACGAAATGAAGGAAGCGGCTAAAAACCTTGATTTTGAAAGGGCAATGGAGCTTAGAGATGCTTTATTTGAAATGCAAAGTGAATAGTGTTTTAATATAAAAGTCACTAAAATAAATTAATTATTCTAGTGACTTTTATTAGTTGTGTTTTATAAGGCGTTTTTCATAAATATTTTTTACTTCTTCTATTTTTTTTAAACTTTCTTTAGGAATATCAGTCAATTCTCCTAATTCATTAATGTTTGAAATATTTGTTTTCTCAAAAATAGCTATTAATTGCCTTACTTCCTCTAAGTGGTATTTTATTATATTTGGATCATTTAATCCTCCATAATCTAATCCAGATGCATCTGTATAATTTTTTTTAATTTTGTATGGGTGCTGAGGTCTGTTTGTTAGTTTTAGTGACAATTGATATAGTCTATTTATTTCAGTTAACCATGCATTAGCAAATTTTATTATATTTTCTTTATTTTTTCTTTTATCAGACTTAGATATAAAATCTTTGGGATCTAATGGAGTTCCATATATTACAGTGTTTTTTTGCATTATTTTTTGTGGTTCCATGTATATAGGAACCAGCTTTTTTTTACTTTGCATAGAAATAAAGAATGCACCTAAAGGTATTGTTTTTAGATGATATTCACAAAGTTCTTTCATTAGTTCAAGATCTACATGTCTTCCTTGTGGAAAAATAATTAAAGAATGATTTTCATCTTTTAATTTTTTTAATTCTGTTAATATTTCTTGTGGATGAAGTTCATCTCTGGTGATAGGGTAGACGTTAAATAATGGTAAAATTTTGGCGATGTGTGGAAAATAATTCCAAAATTCTTTATACATAAATGTATCTATATCGTAATCTTTAGCTAGTAGTGACCAAATTATGTAACCGTCTAAATTATTAGTATGATTAGGGGCAAAAATGTATGAATTTTCTTTTAAATTTTCTTTTTGATATTCGTCTATTGGATATAGTAAATCAGTGTATAAAAAGTGGGCGAAGCGTGCTAAATAAGGGTTAATAATATGTTTTTCCATATAAACCTCCTTTTTTGTATTTATTATATTATTAATTTGTTAATTGTTAAATTAGTATAAAAAAACAAGAAGATAGTTTTTTTGCTGTGATTTTTGGAATATGATATAATGAATAATGAAAGGTGAAATGATATGCGTGAGAAAAATAATTTTTTTATAAAAATTGTTGATTGGGTTATTCGTATTTTGGGTTATACCGTTATTTTAATGCTGATGACATTGGTGTTTAAAAATACCCTTTACATAGATAATTCTTATTACGGTTTTTGGTGTTTATTAGCATCTATTTTGATTTATTTACTCAATAAAACGATTAAGCCTTTTTTGGTATGGCTCACAATCCCAATTACGGGTATTACTTTAGGATTATTTTATCCTTTTATAAATTTAATTATTTTAAAGATCGTTAGTTTTATTTTAGGAGATCATTTTAGTATATATGGTGTTTGGTTTGCGGTATTAGTAGCTATATGTATTTCTGTTTTGAATGTTATTTTAGATATGACTTTATTTAAGAGAATAACATTTAAGGAGGGTAAAGATGGATCCGATAATTAATATAGGTTTTATTTCAATTCATTGGTATTCTGTTTTTATTTTTATTGCTATTTTAATTGGTTCTAATTTAGCTATTAAAGAGGCTAAAAAACACGGCTTTGAAGAAGATTTTATGGTTAATTTGCTGTTTTGGGGAGTAATTTTTGGAATTATTGGAGCTAGATTTTACTATGTAATATTTAATTTTGATTATTATAGGTATAATTTATTAGAAGTATTTAAGGTTTGGAATGGTGGACTTGCTATTCACGGAGGAATACTTGCGGGTTTCATAACTATAGCTTTTATTTGTTATAGAAAAAAAATTAATTTAATTAAGATATTAGATTATTTAGTTGTCGGTTTGATTTTAGCACAAGCTATTGGAAGATGGGGTAATTTCTTTAATGGTGAGGCTCATGGTGCTTTGACTACTTTAAGTTATTTAGAAAATCTTCATTTACCTAAATTTATTATCGACGGTATGTATATTAA
>CALVII010000061.1 GCA_944329465.1 uncultured Bacilli bacterium
ATAGATAGCGACAAAGATTTTTTAAAAAGATGTTTAGACTATTATAAAGATATAAACATATGGGCTATGGGAATAAACGAAGAAGAAAAAAACATGCCACTTCACATAAAAGAATGGTTAAATGAATATAAACCAAATATCGTTGTTATAACAGGACATGATGCCTATTATAAAAGAAAAGGTGATACTAATAATATAGAAGCTTATAAAAATAGTAAATATTTTGCTGAAGCTATTAAAAAAGCAAGAGAATATGAAAACAGTCATGAAAAACTAATAATCATATCTGGTGGTTGTTCTTCTTATTATGAAGAGTTAATCAGAGCTGGAGCAAACTTTGCTTCAAGTCCTAGAAGAATAAATATTCATGCCCTAGATCCAGCTATAGTTGCCACCCAAATGAGTTTATCAGACATTAATAAAGATATTGACATTAAAGAAATATTAGATAAAACTAAATATGGTAAAGATGGTATGGGAGGTATTATAACGAAAGGAACAATGTATGTTGGTTATCCCCGCTAAAAATCATAACATTGAAACAATTAAAAAAGCTTTAATACCTCATATCGGAAAAACCGTAAAAATAAAACATAACTTAGGTCGCAATAAATTTGAAACATATGAAGCTAAAATTATCAAGATATATAATTGTGTTTTCTTAATAGAATTAATCAAAAATAAAAGTATAAAATCCTTTTCTTATGCAGATATAATAACCAAAACCATTAAAATATATGAATAAGTTAAATCTTTCACTTGATTTTTATAATAAAATATTGTATACTGAAAGTGAAATCATGCTAGAAGGGAGAGGTTAGCTTGAAAATCACATCAGTCAACGTTCGTAAAGTTGATAGCGAAAACCGTATGCGTGGTATCGTATCAGTAGTAGTAGATGACTGCTTCGCAATTCACGGAATTAGAATTATCGAGGGTGATAATGGCTTATTTGTCGCAATGCCAAGTCGTAAGAATAGCGATGGTACTTATCATGATGTCGCACATCCAATTACCCCAGAGTGCCGTAAAATGTTCGAAGATGCCATTCTCGAAGAATATAATAAAGTTAAAGATGAAAAAGGCGAATAATTCGTCTTTTTTGTTTTCAAAAAGCATATACTCTTTTAGAAAGGGTGGACAAATATGGATAAAATTGATAGCGTTATAACCTCATTAAATCATAGTATTACCATTAATGAGAGAAAAAACATAATTATAACTGGTGTAAAAAAAATAGAAAGTTTTGACGAAAACGAATTTTTCATGGAAACCAGCATGGGAAACCTAACCTTAAAAGGAGAAGATCTAGAAATCATAAAATTAGATACCTATCAGGGTAATGTTTCAATTAAAGGAAAAGCTGATAGTATTACTTATACAGAGGATAGTGGAAAAGAAAAAGAAGGCGGCTTCTTCGGTAAATTATTTAAATGATGCCTCTTGATATTCAAATAAACTCTCTTGTATTTTCACTTGCCTTTGGAATCTTTTTTTCCGCCTTCTTAGATCTTAATCGTAAAATAATTTATAATAGTCATAAAATAGTAAAACTAATTGGAACCACATTAGTTGTTTTTTCAAGTACCCTAATTTACTTTATAATCCTTCTAAATATCAACAGTGCCACCTTCCATCCATATGAATTATTATTAATTGTTTTAGGCTTTTATTTAGAAAATAAAATAAAACATCTCTGTAAATAAATTGTCTAACAAAAAAACCCACATTGTAAAAAAATATGAAAAATGCTATACTTTTACTAGAAAGTAGGTGATAAAAATGGCCAAGAAAAAAGTTCCCAAGAAAGCCAAAAGAAGACTTCTAGTCTTTGGACCAATTGCTGTTTTTATCATCGTATATTGTGCCTTTACCTTAGTGACCACCGCTACAGACTTATATACTTTAAAAAACGAAGAAAAACAATTGAGTAATAAATTAAGTACCTTAAAAACTAATGCTAGCGACTTAAAAACCGAAATAAATAAACTTCAAGATAAAGATTATGTTGCTAGATATGCTAGAGAAAACTATCTTTATACTAAAAATGGAGAATATGTTATCAAAACCGAAGAAAAAACCGAAAAAGAAAAAATTAAAACAAAAAAAGATGAAACATATATTATATATGCCTGCTTATCCGCTATTGTCTTTATTATTCTATTTATAATTATTAAGCACCGTAAACGTAAGAAAAAAAGTTCCAAATAGGGAACTTTTTATAGTTTAAAATCATCGATAATCTCATCATTTCTATCTCTTCCATCAAAATATAATTTACTTTTAAACTTAAAAAATAAAGCAATTATATTAGTTGGAAATGATTTAACTAATTTATTATAATCAGTAATAATATCGTTATAATACTTTCTAAAAGCAACAATTTCAGCTTCTGATTCACTCAAAGCAATATCGATTTTCATAAATCCTTCAATACTTTTAAGTTTAGGATATTCAGCTTTATATTTTTCAAACTCTTTTAAAGCATCATATAATTTTCTATCTAATTCAAAATTGCTAAGTTTCCTAGAACGTAATTTAACAATTTGTTCTAAGACATTCTCTTCTGTTTTAGTATTCGCCTTAATTACATCGATAGATTTATTGAGCAAGTCAAATCTCTTTCTTAAAACTGCATCTATATTAGCCTCTGCTTCATTAATTCTTATAATGTAAACTTGAAATTGATTATAACTATTTGAAATCCAAATAATTAATAAACTAACCGCAATCAATAAAGAAGTTATTACAATAAATGTTCCCATACCATCACCTTAAAGACATTATAACAAATATCACTTTTCATTTCAATTATTTGGATAGAATTCTGGATCAGAAATAATACGTTCGTCAAACTTAATAAAATTCACATATATAATTAAAATTAAATACCAATCCCCAGTTTTAGGATCACTTAAAATAATATGATCTCGTCCAGACTGTTCGATTATCCCAGAAAAAATCTTGTTTTTCCATTCATCAGAATCAGGATAAGAAGCATAGATATCTACCTTTTTACCTCTGTTTAACCTTAAAATATTCTCGATATACGACTGTTCAGCTGGTACATTAAAATTCATTTGTGTTTGCTGGTTTGGAATATTCCCACCGCTAGAATAAATTGGGTTACCAGGAAACCCAGTTTGGTTTACAAAATTATTGTTCATATAATCATCCTTTCCATAATAATATATTCTTCAAACCTTAAAATATGTTATACTATAAAGTATAGGAGGGATCATATGAAAGTAATTTTAGGCGTATCCAATCGCCATGTACATTTAAAAGAAGAAGATTATAAAATCCTATTTGGAGAAGAATCAATGAACAAAGTGAAAGATCTTCGTCAACCAGGTCAGTTTGCTTCTGATAAATTTGTTACCATTAAAAATCAAGATAGACAAATTAATCATGTTAGAGTGCTTGGACCCATTAGAAATTATACTCAAGTCGAAATTTCTAAAACAGATGCTTATACCTTAAAATTAAACCCACCAATTAGGAAATCGGGTGATTTAGAAGGATCAAGCCCTATAACCATAGTTGGACCTAAAGGAGAGCTAAACTTAAACGAAGGTTGTATTTTAGCTAACCGTCACATTCATATCAGTCCAGAAGAAGTAAAAAAATATAAATTAGAAGGTGTAATAAAAGTCAAAGTAAAAATAGATGGTGAAAAAGGTGGAATACTAAATAATGTTTATTTAAAAATCCAACAGCCATCACTTCTTGAAATGCATATTGACACAGATGAGGGTAATGCCTTTGGTGTTAAAACAGGTGACGAACTTGAAATAATCGAATTAGAAAGGATTGATTAAATGAAATTACAAAACAAAGTTGCCGTTATAACTGGTGGAGCTATGGGTAATGGTTTAGGTATAGCTAAAGTGTTTTTAAAAGAAGGTGCAAAAGTAGCTATCTTAGATTATGACGAAAAATTAACCGAAACTGTTAATAGCTTAAATAATAATGTTTTGGGGTATAAAGTAGATATTAGAGATATAAATAAAGTAAAAGAAGCCATCAATGATATAAATAGTAAATGGGGTAATATAGATATTTTAGTAAATAATGCAGGAGTATGCCGATTAAAACCCTTTATGGAAATGGAAGACGAACTAAGAGACTTTCATTTTGATATCAATATCAAAGGAACTTGGAATGTTACTAAAGCCACATTACCATATATGGAAAAAGGTTCAATCATAAATCTATCTAGTGTCACAGGACCATTAGTTGCCGATAGTGGTGAAGTTGCTTATGCCACGACCAAAGCTGCTTTATTAGGTTTTACTAAATCTTTAGCCGCTGAATTAGCTCAAAAAAACATCAGAGTAAATGCTATAATGCCAGGATATATTATGACTCCAATGGTCGAAGGTATGGCTAAAGAGACAAATAAAGAAAATCCAAATAGTGTAGTTGAAGGAATTGCTAGAGGAATACCGATGCAAAGATTAGGTACTATAGAAGAACTAGGTAATTTAGCGGCCTTTCTTGCCTCAGAAGAATCAAGTTATATAACTGCTACTGGCATCGTAATAGACGGTGGTTCAACTTTACCTGAAACCATGACTATGGGAGTTTAAAC
>CALVII010000062.1 GCA_944329465.1 uncultured Bacilli bacterium
CTTTCTACATTTTGTTTGGCATAACCATTATATCACACTTTTTGTATTATCAGTCATAAAGTTTAACACAACTAAATGCAAAAAAAATCTAAAATTAATTATCTACCACATAAATAATATGAAAAAAAAGCAAAGATATTCTTTTATCTTCACTTTATAACACAATAAGTAAAATAATAGAAAAATCATTGCTTTATCTTTCGAAGCATTTTATTTTTATCTTGTTTTTATTCCCATTTTCTGCAATACTCATCATCAATAATTCCTCATCAGTAAACAAAGGAGTAGCTTCATAGTTAAATCTACCACGTAAATTTAATTCATCGGCTAAACAAATTAAAGCTTCTGAACTTAATCTTAAATCACTTACTTTTTTAGATAACTCTTTAAGTTTAGCTCTAAATAGTCTTAACTTTTCCATATGTATAAGATTTTGATAATCATTTAAATCAGACATCGTATTTTCTAATTTTTCCAAAGTCGGCAAAGAAGCAGAATTAAAATTCATATTATAAATTGTCATTTCCCACTCTTTAGAATCAAAATTACCACTCTTTTCCAAGCTAAAACCAATTGTCCTAGAACCTTTTATAATAAAATCAGGATGATAAAAAGTAATATCCACACAATCAGTTTCCAATTTGCTTCTAAAAGGAACATTAGAATAAACGTTTTCTTCTCTATAAAAAACACGTCGCCCAGATTCATCCTTAATAAATCCTTCTGGTTGATAATAAAGTTGAACTTTTTCAAAAGTGTCATTAGGATAAAAATCTAAATATATCTTATTGAAACCAAGCTGACTTATTTCATTTAAATTATTAATAATTTGATTTAAATATTCGCTTTGTTTTTTCTCATCACTAAAATATGTATTATGAATTACATAAAACATAAAAGACATATAATAATCTAATTTACTAAAAAATTCTTCAGCTTGAATATCATCAAAAATATTAAAGAAAGACTCATACTTATTAAAAAGTTTTTTTGACTTCATATTAATAATATTAAAATCTTTAAATAATGCATATTTAATATTATTAACTTCACCATTTTCATACATTTCTAACATATCATTAAAAACTAAACAAGACTGTTTATAATCATCTTTTACAAACTCTACAAGCTTTTCTAATAAATTATAATCAAGTTCATCAAGGGATAATCCCTTTTCAGAAAATCTTTTAAATAAATCCACAAATACTCTTTCAAAACCAGTATAATTAATACTTACACAATCGCTTTCACCAACTTTTTTAAGCATTTTATTTCTCCTTTTCAAACACTCTTTAATTTAATATAGCGTTAACTATAATAATTTTTAATATTCCCTCGTATCAAAAAAGTATATCATAAATCAATGTAAAATTGAAATTTTTTTAAAAGATTAACCCTTTATAATATTTAAAAGCAATTACTCTAAACGCAAGTTTATCAATTAAATTCTCATTGAGAATGCCATTATTAATTGCTTCTTTAACCGAATTCATACTATCTCCATAGTCGGTAGTAATAATTAAATCATTACCACTCAAAATAGCTTCCACTGTCGAATTTTCAATATCTTTAGTCGCTCCCATAGCTAAATCATCAGTAATAATTATTCCTGTAAATTTAAGTTCATTTCTAAGTAAATTATGAATACTAGAAGAAAGCGAAGAAGGATTTTCTAAGTCAACACTACTTACAATATTATGACTAACTAATACCGCTTCTGCTCCCTCATCAATACCAGCTTTAAAAGGCGGTAAATCATTTTTTAATATATCTTCATAACTCCGCTTATCAATAACTACATCTTCATGAGTATCTAAATTATTACCATAACCAGGAAAATGCTTCAAAGTATAAGAAACACCTAACCCATGACTAGCCGAAATAACTGTTTTCGCATATTCTGAAGTAGTATCACTATCCTCACCTAAAGACCTAGAATACATATAATCATTAGAATTAGTAGACACATCTATAACGGGCGCTAAATTAAGATTAATTCCTAAATCATATAATAATTTACTCTTTTGAATTGTATCTTCCTTAATTCTATCAAATCCTCCTTCCAAATATAACTCTCTAGATGATTTAAAAGGAATGCTTGCTAAATGAGGATTACTACTCACCCTAACAACTCTACCACCTTCCTCATCAACAGCTGTTAAAATAGGAATTTTAGAAACACCTTGTAAATCACTCATCATTGTTTTTACTTCATCGTAAGTTTTATCTTTAAAATCTTTCGCATAAAACACATAACCACCAAATTGATTATTTTTCAAAACCCCTAAGCCATCATCAGGATACCTCACCAACAATATTTGAGCAATCTTCTCATCTAAAGTCATATTTTCTAATTTTTCATAAGCTTTTTCATAATATTTTTTAAATAAGCCATCATCTAACCATAATTTAGGAATTCCACTTTTATCATTATAGTCATACATTACTTCATAATCTTTAATTATAATATCTTGTAGTTCCTTATTTTTATCTAAATCACCATCATATTCAATTTGAACTGTATCACCAATATTAAAATCGGCATCTAAATTAAAAGTATAAATAATATTGTCACTATCCTGAACAGTTATTTTACCATTTTCTTTATTAATAACCATCGCATTTAACGTATTTGTTTTTTCTTTTAAATTAACTTTCTTTTCATCTTTTGGATTATTATAAAATATTCCAAACAAAGTTAAAGCCATAAAAATAAATAACAATATAACTATTACACTTTTCTTCCGCATATTTCTCACCCTTAAACTATTATACACTTAATTAAATATATAAACATGTCGAATTTAAACACATAATCAAAAAATAACTATTGAATTTACATACTATTTTGTGTTATACTTATTAAGAACTTGTCTCCTTAGCTCAGTTGGTAGAGCAACTGACTCTTAATCAGTGGGTCTGGGGTTCGAGCCCCCAAGGGGACACCATTTATGTATATTAAAAGAATTGCTAAACCTGGCAATTCTTTTTTTAAATTTTAAGCCATCGATCTTTTCCATTTTTGAATAATTTAATTTATTCTCTTTTTTTATTTGTTTCAAACTTTTCGATGGGGTTGGTAAATTTTCTGGCATAGTCCCTCCAGATTGTTTTATAGCATTTCTAACTATTCTACCAACATTAAAATGTAGCTCATTTGCATTACTTTCTCCTTTTACATTTTCTCTTTTCAACTTACTTTCAGTTTGAACTATTCTAAATAAATTACTTGCAAGTTCTTCACTTCCCATATTATCTAAAATATCTTCTCTATATCTTAACCCTTTTCTTTTAAATATTTCATCTGCCGTTTCATTATACAAACCTTTATAACCAGCATTATGAAACTTATCAAAATTTTTCACTCCAGCTTCTTTAGCTACTTGCTGTAAAGAATAATTTCCACGTTTAGTTTGACTCCTTATATAAAATCTTTTCTCGATTTCTGTAAAAGTTTTCCAATTTTTTTGGTTTAATTCATCTTGTCTAGTTCTAATCGCAAAATATTGCTGAGCAAATGCTATAACAGGTTTCCTAGAATCGGCATTTTAAACAATTAAATAACAAATAAATCTAGAAAGAAGATAATCTTTTATAATTTCTTTTTTGCCTTTCCCGGTTGTTATTGTCTTATCAATTTCTAAAATCCAATCATCAACATTGATATTTTTTGGATTCCCCACATTGGGAAGCCAATCTATTTGACCGCCTTGCAAAGCCATAACCGCTTTATCTATTACTTTCTTAAACTTATCCCATTTCACATAATTTAAAGCATGCTGTAATTCACGGGCAAGCCAATATTCATTACCATTTTTATCAATATGTTTTATACTTTCAAACAAATTATTATTAATATCAGATCCCTGTAACATTCAAAACACCCCCAATTTGACCCGATTATAGCATAATCAAAAATATAATGCAATGTTTTATAAAACGAACGTTCGTTTTTTTGTGGAAATTATTCTAATAAGTTTATTTATGCATATTGTTTATTTATGTATATTAAAAGGGGATGTTGGGAAATTAAATAATTAATTTTCTTAACGTTCTTTTTTTATAGAAATTAAAAAGCACTAAGAGAAATAAACTCAAAGTGCTTATTTGTGATACAGTGTTCTTGTTCAAGGAAGTGTATCACATGAAATATTTTACTATGAAAAGACTAATTTTACTAGTTTCCTTAGATAAATATAATGGGGAATTTGATAAAAGTGTCTTAATTTTATATTTTATATTTTAGAATCTGTTGAAAAATATAGAAAAAGAGGCTAGGAATTTTTACTTAATTTCCCAACAGCCCCTTTTTTAATAATTTTCAGCTTTAATTTCAAAGTATGATTGTGGATGAGCACATACTGGACAAACTTTTGGAGCTTCTTCACCATAATGAACATGACCACAATTACG
>CALVII010000063.1 GCA_944329465.1 uncultured Bacilli bacterium
TGACCAGGAGTATCAATAAAAGTAATTAATTTGCCATCATGTTTAACTTGATAAGCAGAAATAGCCTGTGTAATACCACCAGCTTCACCTTCAGCTACATTAGTTTTTCTAATTGCATCAAGTAAAGTAGTTTTCCCATGATCGACATGTCCCATAATAGTTACAACAGGTGGTCTAGAAACTAAATCTTCTTCCTTATCATTAACTTCAAACTGTTCAAAATTAGCTACATTAACTGCCTCTTCTTTTTTGAGTTCCTTACCATAATCGAGAACAATAATTTCCGCATTTTCAAATGAAATTGAACTGTTAATATTAACCATTAATCCCAAAGAGAATAATTTTTTAATAACTTCACTTACATTCACTCCTATAGCTTTTGCTAGTTCAGAAATTGTCATATCTTTTTTATATAATACCACATTTTCATTTTCTATAGGTGCATTACTTTGAAGTTTCTCTTTATTTTTATACATAGCTTTTTTCTTTTGAGCCAAACTTTTTTTACTATCAGCTTTCTTAGATAACTTTGAAATTTTTTTCTTATCTTCCTTAACTGTCTTCATTTCTCTTTCTTCCAAAGCTACCTCTTCTTCTATTTCCTCATCTTCCATCTCTTCACTTATTTCGTCAAAACTATTATCAAGCATGATTATAGCTTCTTCGTCAAGCATATCATCTTCATTTTTTACATCGATATCAAGTTCTAAACATTTATTTAAAACTATAGATACATCTTGATTAATATCCTCTGCATACTCCTTCACACTCATCATAATTACGCACCTCTTTTCTAATCTAATAAATTATCTAAATCTTCAAATACCTTATCTGGTACCTCCACTTCTAACATCTTATTCAATGTTTTATTTTTCTTTGCTTTCAAAAAAACCTCTTTATCTTTTTTTAAATATGCACCCCTACCATTTGCTTTTCCAGTCTCATCAATAATAACTTCACCACTTGGGGTTCTAACAATTCGAATAAGTTCACCTTTAGGAAGTTTCTCTTTTGTAACAACGCACGTTCTCATCGGTATTTTTCTAATCTTCATAAATACTAATACCTTTTTCTTTAGCTTGTTCTATAGTCTCAACATCTATCTTAAAATGTGTAAGACGAGCCGCCAATTTAACATTCATACCTTTTTTACCAATCGCTAATGATAAATTGTCCGCATTCGCAATCACTAAAGCTTCTTTTTTCTTTTCATCAGTTACAAAAACGTGCAAATCATGAGCTGGACTTAAAGCGTTTTCAATAAACCTTGCCGCATCAGCTTCATATTTAACAATATCAAGTTTCTCGCCATTAAGCTCTTCTATAATTCTATTAATTCTACTTCCATGTTCACCAATACAAGCACCAACTGGATCGACATTTGGATTTTCTGAATAAACAGCAATCTTAGTTCTATTACCAGCATCCCTAGCCACACTATAAATTAGAATAATTCCTTCATTAATCTCTGGAATTTCAAGTTCAAATAATCTTTTGACAAACCCATAATGTTTTCTAGAAAGTAAAATTAAAGGTCCCTTTGAATTGTTTTCAACTTTTGTAATATAAACCTTAATACTAGAACCCATTTTAATAGTCTCGCCTGGAATAATTTCGTTTTTAGGTAGTATACCTTGCGTTCTTCCTAAATCTATATAATAATTTCGAACATCCTCCATTGCTACTAGACCAGTAACCATCTCATCCTGCTTATCAGCAAACTCATTATTGATAATCTCTCTTTCAGCTTCTCTAATTTTCTGTACAACAACCTGCTTAGCTGTTGAAGCCGCAACTCTACCAAAATCTTTAGGTGTAACTTCTTTTTCAATCGTCTCGCCAATTTGAATATTTGGCACTTGTTTTCTTGCATCTTCTAAAGTAATATGAATTCTATCGTCAAAATGAAATTCTTTTTCAATAACTTGTTCATTACCTTCTTCATCAGTAATAACATCTTTTTCCAAAACTCCATCTTCTTTTTCATATTCTTTACTGAAAACAACCGTTTTATAAGAAAATATTTTAATTTCCCCAGTTTCCCTATTAATATCTACTCGAACATTAGAAAGCGAATGATAATTTTTCTTATAAGCACTAGTTAAAGCAAGCTCCATTGCATCAAAAATAACATCTTTATCAATACCTTTTTCTTTTGATAAATTTTCTACAGCTAATTTAAATTCTCTACTGTTCATCTTCACCACTTCCCTTCTCTTTAGAACAAATATCTAAAACATAACTCTCACTAATTGGATCGGCTTCATCTAATATTGGATTTACAATCTCATTTACTTTAACACAGTCTCCAACATTAATATAACCTTTTTTATCAATAACAAGTCTTAAAGTATTCACGTTATCTTCTTTCCCGTAAAATACCTCATCTAAAATATAACCTTCTTCTTCAATAGCACTTTCCAGTAAATTTCTGATTTTATCCTCCAAAATAACACCTCCATCAACTACATTAAAGAGTGGGATAGCCCACTCTTTCTTGCACGTCTATAGCCATTATATCATATTTTTTTCATTTTTAACACTTTTTTTAAAAGTCACATTCATACATTATCTATCTTTTTTTCTTAAATACTGCTATAATAATATTGGTGATATCATGATAACAAGAACAAAAGAAAATGATTTAAAATACTGTCTAAAAGGAGTACTAGTAATATTCATATACTTTTTATTTAGTTTCGGTCAAAACATTCCGTTCATTTTACTTAGAATAAATACTTCTGAACTTCCTAGTTATATTACTATAATGTATAGCTTAGCTGTTGAACTTTTAATGATTTCTTTAATTTTATTTATTTTTGATAAAGAAATAAAAACCGCTTTTCAAGATTTGAAAAAAAATCATTTAAATTATTTTAATAAATACCTAAAATACTACATTATAAGTGTAATTGTCATGGTAAGTGCGAATATGCTTATAAACACATTAGGCGGTGGACTATCTACCAACGAAACTACTATTAGAAATGAATTTCACATTTTTCCCATATATACCTTCATATCAGCCGTTATTCTAGCACCAATTTTAGAAGAAAGTGTCTTTCGGCTAGCCTTTAGATCTATTATTTCAAATGATTTTCTTTTCATAACCATATCTAGCCTTATCTTTGGTTCACTGCACCTAATAGGTACACCTATAAATGAACTTTTACCTCTATATTTACTTTCTTACTGTAGCTGTGCATTTGCTTTCGCTTACATGCTTAAAAAAACAAATAACATCTTTGTTTCCATATTCTTTCACTTTATGCATAATGGTTTAATTCTCTCTTTACAAACTTTCTTGCTCATATTTTCTTAAAGACTTTTGTCTTTTTTTTAATTGTGGTAAAATTATTATAGGTGAAAAGCATGGCTAAAGAAAAACATTTTTCCTTTCTAAAATTTTTCTTAATATTCTTTTTAATCATAGGTTTAATAATGGCCTATGGATTTTTAATCGAGCCTAAATTAATCACCGTCAAAGAGCATAAGATAACCGTCGATAATCTTCCAGATAACTTCAATGGTTTCAAAATCGTTCACATATCAGATATTCATTATGGTAGAGTTTTTAATGAAGATAGTTTAAAAAAATTAGTTTCTAGCATTAACGAACAAAAACCAGATATTGTTGTCTTAACTGGTGATTTAATTGATAAAGATACGAATATGACTGTCGATATGGCCAATAAAATTAGTAACCTTCTAAATAAAATAAAAACCACATCGGGTAAATATGCTATAAATGGTAACAACGATTTAAAATTTGACGAATGGATAAATATAATTACAAATTCTGGTTTTAAAGATTTAAATAACACCTATGATACAATTTATAAAGATGGCTACTCTAATATTTTTATTGCAGGTACTAGTACATATAAAGATAAACTAAGTATCAACGATAAATTAAAAACTTCTATCGAATACTTAAATTCCTTTGAAAAAAATGGGCCTGTTTATAAAATACTTATACTTCATGAACCTGATACCATAGACGAAATGTCTGTAAATCCCTTTAATTTAATATTGGCTGGTCATTCACATGCTGGACAAGTGAGATTACCTTTTATTGGTGCCCTCATATTACCGGAAGGTGCCCAAAAATACTATGATAGCCACTATAAACTAGATAACTCAGATTTATATATTTCTAATGGTTTAGGCGTTTCTAATTTTAATTTTAGATTATTTAATACTCCTTCTTATAACGTATATAGA
>CALVII010000064.1 GCA_944329465.1 uncultured Bacilli bacterium
TAAAATCTGTTTGACTTGTTCATCTTGAGCAACAATCGTCTGTCTAACAACATCATACATATCTAAAATATCTAAATCATTAGCTTTAGTTTCTTCTTTTTTATGACGTTCTAAAAAATCACGGTTTTTGATTTCTTCAAAATCTTTTTTTTCAAAATTCCATACATAACACTTTCCGCGATTTTTTTCATATTCTTTTAAAAACTCTTGTGGTTCATATCCACCATATTCTAAACAAAGCTCCGAAAAGGTTTTAAAACCGATAGAAAATTCTAAAAGATCAAAACCCTTGCCCATATCAAAACATCTTCCTACATCGGACATTAAGGAAATAAATGTACTATTATCCGCTTTAAAACCAATATCGATATCTTTTACTATATAATAATCCTGAGGACCCTTACATTTATTAATTACCCCACGTTTTGGTTGATAGATATAAGATATACCAATATTTTCAGCAATCTCTTCAATTGTAAATCCATTCACTAAGCTAGTACTCATATAATGTCAATCCTTTCAAACTTTATAAAATATTATAACAATATATAACTTAACTTGTAAATATAATTTAAAGTAATCGTTAAGTTTTTGTGCGATTTTAAGCAAAAAATTGTAATCATTCTCATTTTATAGTATAATCTTTTTCTATGAGGTGGTTTGTTTGAAAGCAGCTATTATATATAATCCGAATGCGACAGGTATGAATGATGAGGTTTTAAGAAGTATGAATATGACTTTAGCTAATCAAAATGTTATAGTAAGTGAGATGCAAAGTAGATATCCTGGAGAAACTGTCGAACTAGTTAAAAAAGCTAATGAAAATAATGAGTTAATAGTTACTATGGGCGGCGATGGTACTTTAGGTGAAGCTTTTAGAGCTTTTGGAGAAATTAATCAAAATGCTTTACTTTCGCATATTTCAACTGGAACAGCCAATGATACAGCTAATAATTTAGGACTATATCCTGGTTCAGTATATTCTTCAGTTAAGCTTTATGAAAATTTAAATAATTTAATGGTTTTACCAACTGATATGCTTACAGCAAACTCTATTCCTTTTGCTTATGTATCGTGCTGCGGAACATTTACTAATTTAACATATGAAACACCTAAGAGTTTTAAGAAAACTTTTGGTAAAATGGGATACTATATGTTTTCAGGATTAGTTGGTTTATCATGTATGCCAGATGTTATACATAAACCATTAAAGATTAGTTATGAAAAAGATGGGGAAAAAATTATCACTGATGCGATGACTATGCTTGTGACTAATTCTAAAACTTTTGCGGGTTTTAAATTATTTCCAGATGCTTCTATTAGTGATGGAATATTTGAGGTAACAATATTAAGAAGTTTACCTGGAATGAAAACGCCTAAAGCTTTATCAGAATTACTTTATAAAGATGGCGAAAAATTTGATATACATAAGTATAGTAAATATATTGATACTTTTAAGACCGATAATTTTAAAGTTATTTTTGAAAATGGAGAACCTAGACTTGGATTTAATCATGATGGAGACCATGCTTTTATCGATTTAGATGAGGATAATGCTGTTGAATATAAGGTTTCTAAAAAAATAAAAATGTTACTTCCACAAAGAGCTAAAAATTAGTTTTTTGTGGTTTCTTTTTATATTTTTTTTCATATATAAAATTAGGAGGCGATAAAAATAGAATATAGAGGAATAGATGTTTCTAAATATCAAGGAGATATAAATTTTAAAAAAGTTAAAGATGCGGGTATAGAATTTGTTATAATTCGTATTGGCTATGGTCAGTATGAAAGTCAAAAAGATTCTAAGTTTGAAAGAAATTATGAAGGTTTTAGAAATGTAGGTATTCCAGTTGGTGTTTATTTATATAGTTATGCGAAAAGTACATCTGATAGTAAAAAAGAAGCTGAAGTTGTTTTAAAATGGCTCGGTGGTAGAGAACTTAACTTGCCTGTTTATTATGATATAGAAGATAAAAGTCAAATTAATTTAGGTAAAAATACATTAACTAGTATGTGTGAGACTTTTTGTGATACGATTGAGAAAGCTGGATATTGGGCTGGTATTTATACTAATAAATATTTTTTTACAACTTATTTAGATTATAAAAAATTAGAGGAAAAATATACCATTTGGGTTGCTCAATATAATGATACTAATACTTATAGAGGAAAGTATGATATGTGGCAGTATACTTCTTCTGGTAAGGTAAATGGAATAAGTGGTAATGTCGATATGGATATACTTTATAGAGATATATTTGATAACCGCGGTGATAATGATGAAGATAATAAGTTACCTAATTTAAGTGGTTATAATGGAAATTCCATAGTTGATGGTTTAAAATCAGTAGGATATGATAGTTCTTTTGACTCTAGAAAAGAGTTATATAAAGAAGCTGGTTTTACTGATACCTATAAAGGAACAGCTAAACAAAATGAAGAATTATTAAATATTTTAAAAGGTAATGATTATTATAAAGCAGATTATAAAGGACTTTCCTTTGTCGATGCTCTTAAATCTATTGGAGTAGATTCTAGCTTTGAAAATAGAAAAAGAATTGCGAGAGCAAACGGAATTGATAATTATAAAGGTAGTGCTTTACAAAATATGAAATTACTTAATATGCTTAAAAATGGTACTCTTAGAAAGAGTTAGAAATTTCTAGCTTTTTCTTTTAGTTTATGATATATTTAAAATAGATAGTATATGGAGTGAGAGGTATGTCTAGTCGTAAAATTAAACGGGGTAAGGATATAGAAGATACTCTTTTAGAGTATGAAAAAAGAAAGAAACGAAAAAAAATTATTCTAATTATTTTAATTTTCATTTTAGTATTGATTTTGATTTTTTTCGCCTATAAATTTTATAAAAGAAATGACATTTCTAAAAAAATAAATAAGAATATCAGTATAGAGTATGGCGAAGAATTAACTTTAGAGTATATTTTAAAAGATAAGTTTAAAAAAGTTAAAGTAAATCCTAAATTAAATAGTTTAAAAAAAGTTGGAACTTATGAACTTACTTTAACTATTGATGGTGAGATTTTTAAAGTTAATGTAAACATCAAAGATACAACACCACCTATTTTAGAAGTTAAAGATGTTCAAAAATATATGGATGAGGACTTACCAAAAGTAGAAGAATTTGTTTTAAAAGTAGAAGATTTGTCTAAAGTTGATTTAAAATGTAGTAAATTAGAGAAAAAAGTGGGAGAGCAAGAAGTTACTATAACCGCAACTGATAAGTATAAAAATAAGGTTAGTAAAAAAGCTAAATTAATATTTTTAGAATATAAAGGTTTAGTTAAATTTAGTGGACTTTCTAATTTAACTGTTGAAGAAGGAACTAAACCTGATTTAAAGAAAAATGTTTCAGCTAAAGATGATAGATTTGGTAATTTAGAGTTTACTGTTGATGATTCTAAGGTTAATTATAATACTCCAGGCACTTATAAAATATATTATAAAGTAATAGATAAACTTGGAAATGAAACAACTAGAGAAAGAAAGATAATAGTTAAAACAAAAACGTATCAGATTAAAAATTTCCCAGTATATTCACAGTTTCCAAATTATCCAAATGGCTGTGAAACAATTGCTTTATATTTAATGCTTAAATATTATGGAATAAATGTTTCTCCAGAGACCCTTGTTAATAATTTAAATAAAGGAGAAGGCGTATACTGGGAAAATAATATTAGATATGGTGGAGACCCTGAAATAGAATTTGTTGGAGATCCTAGAGATTCTCATGGTTATGGTGTTTATCAAAAACCTATTATTAATTTAGCTAGTAAATATAAATCTGGTATGGTAGATTATACTGGCCATTCTTTAAGTCAAGTTTTAGAAATTGTAAAAAGTGGCAAACCCGTTCAAGTTTGGGTTTCAATCAATTTAAAAAACACTTCAGTTTGTGCGGATTGGATTCATAAAGCAAGTGGTAAAAAAATAAATTGGATTTGTAATTTACACAGTGTAGTTATTACTGGATTTAATGATAATTATGTTTATGTATCCGACCCGTATACTGGAAGTATAAAGAAATATAGTAGGTCTCAGTTTCAAAAAATATTTAATTTATTTGGTAAAAGAGCTATTTATTTTAAGTAATACATTTTATTATGAAAAAAACAGTATTTTAATGGACTGCACCCCTTAGAGTAGACATCAAATAAAAAGCAGTTCAATAAAAATGTTATAATACACTTCCGAAAGGAG
>CALVII010000065.1 GCA_944329465.1 uncultured Bacilli bacterium
TAAAGTTAAAAAGTTTTCACCAACCACTTTCTCTCTAAATAACTTTTTAATTACTACTACTCTTATTCAGTGCTTTTGAGTGTTAATATTATATTATATTTTTTTATAATGTTCAAGGATTAATCGTCACTACTTCTACCAAACAACTGAAGTAATCTTAAGAATAAATTAATGAAATCTAGATAAAGCTCTAGAGCTCCATAGATTGCGAGATTATCTTCTGGTAATAAGTTGAAGTCTTGCATTTTAAGGATTTGTTGAACATCATAGGCGGTATATCCTACAAATATAGCAATACAAACACATGAGATTATTAAATCAAATGTTGAATTATTTAAAAATAAATTTACTATACCACAAATGATTATAGCTATTAAACCTACAAATAAATATACACCTATTTTAGATAAATCCATTTTTGTTACGGCACCTAGAAAAGCAAATACAGCAAAGATAACTGCCGTTAAAAGAAACACATACATTATTGAAGTTAACTCGTAGGTGACAAAAATTGTTGAAAATGTGAGACCGCTTACCGCCGAATAAATTATAAAACTAATAATAGCGGTGGCTGGTTTCATTTTAGTTATTCTAGCTGATAAGAAAACCACTAAAGCAAATTCAATTATAATTACGATTAAAAATGCGTAACTACCAAATAATTTTAACATTGTCTCTGGGTGCAAAGCAACATAATAGCCTGTAAAAAATGTGACTAATAATCCTATAAACATCCAACCAAATACTTTTGGTAATATTTTATTTGTCATTTATTTCCTCCTTTTTATAAGTATATCATTTTTATGAAAATTTATAAAGGCTATTTCCCTTTTTTTCAGGATAAAAATACGAAATAAATATTTTAAAAGCGATTAGCTAAGTAATTACAAGGCCAGTTGTTTTTAAATTGGTAAAAGCTACTGTTATTTTTTATAATTAATGAAAAAACTCGTTTCTTAGTGAAATGAGTTTTAAATTTCTCCAATATATTCAAGTAATTTCAAGAACATTTTAACGAATTTTTTATCTAAACCGATTCGAGATAATTTTCGAATAGCGATTCTTTTTTTCTTAATTGGCTCTTTACCAAACAAAATAGCATCAATTTTTTCTTTCATTTCTGTTGATATCTGAAGATCACTAATAATTCTTTCAACATCTTCGTTTATTATTCTTAAAGCATCAATTTCAATGTCTTTACCTTTACAACTTATGGATAATTGTCCAACAGTTGGAACATCTTTTATTTCAACAACAAAGTCTGGACCATTTACATATGTTTTTAAAGATAAAGATGTTTCATTCATATAGGCTTCAACTTCGTTTGTTCTCTTAGTATTTCTAAAGATAATTTTATAATTTCGTTTATCTGGAACAATACCACTTTTACCTTTGACTGATCTAATTACAACACTATAGTTATTTGGCATATATGTGTAATCAATTTGGGTTAATAAATAGTAATCCTTACGGTATAGATCACTTTCTCCATCGTCCTCAAATAAGGTATATGAATTGCTTTGGCCTGGGAAGATATTTATTTCCATATCTATTGGCGGAGTTGTATCATTTAAATTTTGATTATTACTTAAAGGAATAATGGCTCCAGATTTAGCAAACACTGGGAAATCTTCATCCCTAAAGAAACTAATATAACTTTTACCACCTGGAAATTTCTTACCTGTGACGTAGTCATACCAAGTTCCTTCTGGCAAGTAGAAATTATGAACTACCCTATTCATGACATCATCTTTTTTAGTGATAATTGGAGCAATTAATAAAGATGATCCAAAGAAATATTCATTTCTATATAATACATCGTCGTAAAAACTTGGTTTTAAATAGTAAAGTGGTTTAACTAAAGCATCACCAAACTTATGATATTTATAAGCTTCACTATAAATATATGGAATTAGTTTATGTCTTAACTGTAAGTAATCTTTGGCAATAGTATAGGTTTTAATATCCCATCTCCAAGGTTCTCTTTTGTAATAATGACCTTTATCTACACCGAATTTTAAGATTGGTGAAAATACTCCTAATTGGATTGAACGAAGATATAACTCGTTATCTTCAGTTCCTTTGAAGTAACCACTGATATCATGAGCCCAAAAAGGAGCCCCATCATTAAAACTATTGTTGTTATAAAAAGGTATTTTTCTTAAAGTTGCCCAACTAACCTCAGTTTTTCCGGAATATAAGATTGGATAACGATGTGGGGCAAGTCCATTACCTTCAGAAAGTAAAAGTGGTCTACGTTTGAAATCCCTTTGCATGTCATAAAAGTGATAATGTTTTAAAAGGGTTAAATTTTGAATGTTTTGTTTATTTTCTAAGTCTAACCAATAAAAGTCAACGCCCAAAGCATCCAAGGGATGGATAAATAATTTAAAATATACATCGACAAATTTAGGATCTAGGACATTAAATGGTATTTTTCCATCTTTATCTGGGGTTAAATATTTTAAAGCTTCATTATAATAAGCATCAATATTATAAATACCAGATGTTGGATCGACGCTTAAGCCTAATCTAATGTTTTTAGTATGTAGGTAGTCAATCATGGCTTTGGGATTTTTAAAGTATTGATCATTGAAGGTAAATCCCGTTCTTAAATGTTTATCTTTAATTTTAATACGTTTGTGCCAATCCTTATCCAAGACAACTATCGATAATGGTATTTCATTGTTTTCAAAATTATCTACTAAGCTTTTTAATTTTAAATCATCATAGTCATTATTACTACTCCACCAATTACCTAATGCATATCTTGGAGGAAGAGCTGGATAACCTGTTATTTGATAATAGTCTTTTAAGGCTTTTTCAAAATCTTTATTATACATAAATAGATAGGTATCAACTCTAAGCTCTGAATTTTGAGAAACAGTTCCATCTTCATTAAATATTAGCGAATTAGTATCGTCAAAACTTGCCATACCTTCAGCTGAATATAGTCCTTTTCCTTTTAGACCACCTTCAGCTAGAGAACTATTTGGGATACCAAAGTTTCTAATTTCAGGGTGCCCATAATACCAAAAACGATCAGTATTTAATAGTTCAACTTTTAAATTAGCTGCTGGTGAGGCTTTACCTCCCAAAAATGATCTACCTTTGATATAAGTTAATTTAAAATATTTAGTAGTGATGACAACAAAATTCCCATCTTCGCTGACATTATATTCCGGAGTTTTTAAATCACGGTATAAGACTCTTTCAGTTGGATCGTCGATAAATATACCATTGTCATTATATTCTAGTCTGATTAATCTTTCAGTTAAAACGGTAAAACGGTAGTTTTTACCTTGAACTATACTTTTTTTATTAGCTATAGCTCTTTTTTTATCTAGTGTAAACTGCTTTCCTAAATCATACATAAGTATCTCTCCTTATTCTTTTATATTTCGTCTATTTGCATGAAATTTGTATGGCTTACTTTTTTAAATGGATAACCACCTGTTATAATAATTTTATCACCTTTATTTAGTTTAATGTTGGTTGATAAAATGTTTTTTACATTTTGCGTTAACTCGTCTATGGTGTTACCTTTAGCTTGAACGGGCAGTACACCAAAATGTAGTTGCAAGCTCCTAACTACTTCCTTACGGGATGCGGCAGCAATAATTGGACACGGTGGTTTTAATTGACTAATTCTTTTTGCAGTCCTACCATAGTTAGTGGCAACAATAATAGCTTTACAGTCTAATTCATTAGCTCCAAGTACAACACTAGAAGATACAGTTCCTGTTATACTTTTTTGTTTTTCGTTTAAGGAGTTTCTAAAGAAATAACTATAATCTATACTATCTTCGGATTCTTTAATTATTTTACTGACAATTCTAACTGTATCAGTAGGATGAGCTCCAACTGTTGTTTCACTTGTAAGCATGATCGCATCAATAGCTTCGGATACTAAAGTTGATAGATCTGATACTTCGGCACGATTTGGAACTGATTTTTTAGTTAAAAAGCTATTAAATTCAGCGGTGATAATCATTAGACAACCTTCAGAATAACATTTATGAATGATTTTCTTTTGAATGTTTGGAACTATTTCAATAGGCATTTCAATGCCTAAATCTCCTCTATCTAAAATTATTCCATCTGATATATTAATTATATTATCGATATCTTCAACGGCACTTTTATTTTCTATTTTAGCTAAAAGGGTTATGTG
>CALVII010000066.1 GCA_944329465.1 uncultured Bacilli bacterium
TGGTTGTGACTCATTTTTTATACAAAAAATAGTATTAGTGATTTTTACTCACCAACACTATTTATTATAGAACCATATAAATTGGTGCTTTTTCATATTTATGATATACTATTTTTAAATTTTTATTGATGGAGTTTTGATATGGTAAAAATTTTAATCGATGGAGTAGATAAAACAAAAGAAATTGAAAGTTGTAAGCCGATTAATAATGGCTATTCAATTAAATATAAAAATAGTGATAAAAAGTATAACTATTCAGAGAAAAGAGTTCAAATAGAAGGTAATAGTAGTTGGCAAAACAACTTAAAATATTTTAAAGAACTAGCTTCTAAAATCAGTATTATTATTAAAAATTACAATGTTTTAGAAGATAGATATAAAAATTTAAGCAATTTAAATAAAGACAGTATACTTAAGTTTTATCTAAAAGGAACACTACCACCATCAAATAAACAAATAAATCATGTAAGATTTCCATTTGGCTTTAATCAAAGCCAAAAATTGGCTACAGAAAGAGCACTTAAAAAAAGATTAAGTGTTATTGAAGGTCCACCAGGTACAGGTAAGACACAAACCATATTAAATATCATTGCAAACTTAATTATGGATGGCAAAACAGTTGCTGTTGTTTCTAATAATAATGCAGCTATTCAAAATGTGTATGATAAATTAAAAAAACAAAATTTAGATTTTTTAGTCGCTTTCTTAGGGAAAGATAAAAATAATAAAAAAGGAGAAAACTATGGAATACCGTGACTTATATGATAAAAATAGAAATTTAACTGGTAAAACAATTGCCAAAGACGAAAAGACGCCAGAAGGATATTATATATTAATTGTAGTATGTTTTATGGAAAATAGTGAAGGTAAGTTTCTCATGCAAAAAAGATCCGTACAAAAAGATGGATTATGGGGAACAACAGGTGGCCACCCAAAAACTGGTGAAGACTCACTAACCGGAATGCATACAGAAATCGAAGAAGAATTGGGATTAGATATAAACAAAAGTGAATTAAAATTAATAACTACTATGCAAGATAATAAAATCATATGTGATATTTATTACATAAATAAAGATATAGATATTAATGATATAACCATGCAAGAAAGTGAAGTAGCACAGGTTAAATATCTTACTTTAGCTGAAATAGAAGATTTATATAAAAGTGGTGAATTTAAAAAATCGCATTATCACATGTTTCAAACATGCTTAGAAAAATTAAATCAAAAACAGTTACAAAAATAAAAGTAAATGATATAATATAAATGAACCTTATAAAGAGTGATGGAGGGACTGGCCCGATGAAATCACAGCAACCTATTTAAGTTAGGTGCTAAAGCCGAACGATAAGGAACTATAAGCAAGTTCCTCACTTGTTTTTTCTTTATAAAGGTAGAAGGAGGAATTTATGAAACTATATTCAAATGAAATCGTATTTCGTGGACACCCAGATAAAGTCTGCGACCAAATAAGTGATGCACTGTTAGACGCATACTTAAAAGAAGATAAACATTCTAGATGTGGCATCGAAGTCATGGGAGGAAAAGGTAAAATATTTATCACCGGTGAAGTAACATCAAAAGCCCAAATAAATATTGAAAAAATAGTCAATAGAGTTTTAAAAGATATAGGCTATAAGAAAGATTATGAAATAATTAATAATCTAGGACTTCAAAGCGAAGACATTGCTTTAGGAACAAATGACGAAGTAGGGGGAGCTGGCGACCAAGGTATGATGTTTGGCTATGCCTGTGATGATACTGAAGAAATGCTACCTCTCGCTCAAGTAATCTTACAAAAATTAAGTATGTGGTATGATGCAAAAAGAAAAGAGTGCCAGTATTTACTTCCCGATGGCAAAGCTCAAATAACAGGTTATTATGACGAAAACATGAAACTAAAGAAAATAAAATACTTCACAGTATCTTATCAAAATGACGAAAAACATAGAGATTATACAGATAATTTAATTAAAGAAAAATGCACAGAAATATGCCAAAAATATAACATAGAAATAGAACAGTTTTTAATCAATCCAACCGGCAAATTTGAAATAGGCGGCTTTGATGGTGATGCTGGACTAACTGGAAGAAAAATAGTAGTTGATAGTTATCACTCATTTGCCAAAGTAGGTGGAGGCGCATTTAGTGGTAAAGATCCGAGTAAAGTAGATAGATCAGGAGCATATAAAGCTAGAGAAATAGCTAAAGAATATTTAAAAAAACATAACTTAAAATGGTGCCAAGTTCAATTAAGTTATGCTATAGGACTAGAAAAGCCACTTGCCGTATATATAGATAGTGATAAAGGAAATATAAAAGTTAAAGAAGAGTTATATGATGAGTGCACGCCCAAAAACATAATAAAAGACTTAAATTTATTAAATATTTCATATGAAGAAAAAGCCAAATTTGGCCATTTTATAAAATAAATTATTTATTTGGAAACCAAAGAAAGTGATCAAACTTTCTTTTTCTAAACTTTATATGAATATTGTTATCATCTAATAATTTAGTAATACTGTCGTTGAAAGATTTGTAGTCATGAATTTTTCTCCATTTTTCAATTTGGCTAAAAGAAATATTTGAATATTTAGGAAGCATTCTTCTAACTACACTATCAAAAATAGAATAATCATCTTTTTCGTAAATTTCATTATTGTGATAAGTGCAATATTTAGAAGCAAAAGAAAATAAATTAATTTTACCATTACTCTTAGAGATAATGTTTACAAGTTCCGGATCTCCATTTTTAACTCTCTCATCAAAATTATCTATATTTAAAATAATATTAGCAAGTTCATATAATGAAATCTTATTTTTATATCTAGAAAGCTGCGTGGAATTAGTAACATCAATAACAGCAATCTTCATAGCAATAACATTTATATCATCATTTTCAGGAAAACTATTCAAAACATCATGTATAATTTTTTCTTCATTACCATAACTAATAGATTTCAATACCTCTCTATGAACTTTTTCTATATTTTTCTCAGTAAACAAAAGTAAATCACCCATAAAAAATCTCTCCTTTAAATTAATTATACATAAAATTCTTTTTTTAACAAAATTATTTCAAATTCTTTGAAATAAATAATAAACTTGTTGTATACTATAAAGTAGTAAATTAAAAAAGAGGGTGATATCTTGAAAAAATTCAAACTATTTTTATTTATAACACTTCTGTCATTTTTTTCAATAAATATAGTTAAAGCCGATGAAGGAATAGTCTATAGCCCAAGGTCATGCTTTGGAAAAACTTACGGTATTCATAATAATCATTGGCACGAAGCCGTTCAAAATGGTAATGATTGGATTGCCGTAGGTGACCCAATAAATTCATATCCATGTACTCCTTCAAATGATCCAACACTGAAATCTTTAACTATCAATGGAAATAATATTACAGTATCAGACAAAATGGAATTTCAAACATATGATGAAAAAGTAAATATTGTTGCTACACCAAACTACCAATATACCAAAATTGAATATGAACAAAACAAAAATTTACAAATAGGAAACAATCTAATAACTATTAAAATAACCGGGTCTGCCGGCTTAACTAAAACATACGAATTAAATGTCATTAGAAAAAAAGTTTTAAGCACTAATAATAATATAAAAAAAATAACTATTGATGGAAAAGAATATAAGTTTAAAAATAACATCATAGAAGATATATTTGTCACCTCTAATCAAAAATCATTAGATATCAAAGTAACCCCTGAAGATAAAAATGCCAAAATTACTATTCAAAATAACGATTTAAAATCAGGCGATAACAAAATTACCATAATTTCCAAAGCCGAGAACGGTAATACTCAAAATTACTATATCAAATATCATAAAAGCTTAGTTTTATCCGATATAATAGGAACAATCATCGGTATACTTATCCTAGCTTCCCCATTAATTTTAATCATTATTATAATATCCATTAAAAATAAAAAGAGATACATAAATAATAGCCATCATTATAAAACCAAAAAAAGTCTGTTCAAAAAATATTAATTTATAAAAACGTTCATATATTTTATTAAAAATAAGTTTAAGCACAAACACGTTTCCAAATAAACGTGTTTTAAAAATGTGTAGTTGTCAATGATGTGAGACCAAAAAGTCGTAAAAAATATTAATTAGGAAGCAGTGCGTTAGCAAATGCTTC
>CALVII010000067.1 GCA_944329465.1 uncultured Bacilli bacterium
TTATCATCAGCCAAAGGTTGTCTTGTATAATTACCACTATCATCAGCACCGGCATACACAGTATCTCCGCCACTAGTAGTTCCTTGCATACTACCAGTAATTGAATGGCAACCTAATACAGGATGACAAAATACCTGATCAGAAGTACATGTTCTAATACGCAAAACCCATTGCCCATCTTCCAGGGTAATTCCAATGTTAGCACCAGGCATATGTCTAGTCAAAGCATAACTACGTGTAGCAACAGCTTGAGCCTTCATCGTTTCTTCATCTGCTCCACCAAATTCAGCGTAAACTACACCAGGTATATAAATGTTTTCGAAGTCAATTAACCCTTCAGTCGAAATATCATCATATGGGCCACCAGACACATTACCAGATTCACATTGAATAGTTTGCACTTTTAAATTAGATATTTCTTCATCTATATATGGTACTTTATAATAACAAACAGAGCCCGCAGTATTATTAGTAGCCAGCTCAGGAAATAATGAACGATAAAATTTAGAAAAATCTATAATTTCCTGAGCCACTTGTTCCTTTTTTCTTTGTTTAGCATCCGGATCAGAAATTTCCTTAACAGAATCAATTGCCCCACCAATAAATCCCTCTGAACAAATATCAATAGTATTAAGAAATCTAATTGTTTTATCAGCCAAATTTCCATCACTAGGAACAAAAGAAATTAATGGTAAAGCTTTTTGTAAAATACCATTTACATCAAAAACTGCATTTACAATACAAGTTGCTCCATTTATAAACCAATTATCAGAACCAAAGCCAGGACTAGCCAAGGCTTTTTTATAACTTTCTTCATTATATTTTCCATCAACATTAGAATTAATCATTATTATTGTAGCTGCATCTAATAAATCTATCTGTTCTTGACTAATACCATTATAACCTTCACTTCCGGTTATACTTAAAGAACTAATTAAATTAGTAACTTTAGCTCCAAAGTCTTCTTCGTCAAAATCCTCATCATATAAGGAATCCATCATATCATTATATTGACCTAAAAACAATATAGTAGAAGCCAATACTACATCATCGATTTTGTCACCACCACTTTGTTTAATGATTCTAATCTTAGTATAAAATTGATTTTCTTTCATCTCCTCTAATTCTTCGTTAGAGCAAAATAAACAACCGCCTCGTAATAAATTTTCTATTCTATCAGTATTTTCCTGGACAAAACCAATAAAGAATGCAACAACAGCTAAAGTAACTATAATTGGAGCAAAAAAAGAGGTAACACCAGCAACAATAGCATATTTTATGATTTTTAGTTTTGCTTTTATAAATTTACCAATAGGAGTATTGGTTTTCTTGGATCCCTTTTTACCAAAAATCTTTCCTGCTATTTTCTTTAATTGATTCATGCTAGTATCACCACCTAACTAACTTATAGTCCTCCTCCAGAACCGAAAGAATCTAATTCTTGTTGTGTTACAACAACATTTATTCTCATTCGTTTACTTCCGCATACAAACAAAGCTTCACCTTGATTGTATCCTTTTATACTTTCTTTTTCATTATCATTTAAATCTATTAATTTAGATAAATCCTCAACCGCTTGTTTTCTAAGTCCCATTACCAAATAATAAGACGCATTATCAAATATAGCTTTACCTTGTGTAATAACAGATGGATCACTAAAATCCGTAGGTTGTTGTGTAATTATAATTGTACCTGTATTATATTTACGTGCACGTCTTTGAACTTGAGCTAAGAAATCAGCTCCTAAGGTATTATTGCCAGATAAAAGAACATGTGCCTCATCTACAGTAAGTATTGTATTAATATTAGGATCAAGAGTTAAACTCCAAGCATATTTTAAAACATTAAAGAACAAAGCGTTTCTAATATTTGTATCAGTATTCATTAACTCCCTAATGTTAAATACTATAAAATTACTTTTTGGAGAAATAGTCGTAGTTCCATCAAAATAAAATTTTAATTCACCAATTAATGGGCGAAGTTTTAACTCTAACTGTTCTAATATTTCTCTTTCTTTATTTTGTTCAGGCATAGCTGTAATTTTTCCTCTAACAGTTGCATATACATCTTTAAAAGTAGGATAATCTCTAGAAGTAAAATGAGCAAAATCAGTATTAAAATCAATACCAAAACGTTTATATGTCTCTTGTACCATTTCACTAAATATATTAATGACATCTTCAGTAATAGAAGGATCATAATACTTCATAAAAGCTTTTACCGTTTGTAAAGACCTAGTAAGTACTGCATAACCTAAACCTTGTTTCATCTCATCTTCATCGGCATCCATGATAATCTCAAGTGGGTTAATCATACCAAATTCCCCACCTTTACCTAAATCGATAAAATCTCCACCATAAAGTCTAGTCATTTCCTCAAGTTCACCTTCAGGATCGATAACCACTATTTTATATCCATTTCTTATATTACTTCTTAAAAGTAATTTAGCAGCTGTTGACTTACCACTACCAGATGTACCTAAAATAATCATATTAGCATTATTTCTATTGTGTTCTTTTTGAACTTGATATAAAAATTGATTAAATAGTACCACACCACCAGAAAAATCAACACCAAGCAAAGTGGCTAAACCAGGGTCTTTTATACTATCAAATACATATGGATACATCGCAGCTAAAGTTGGAGATGGAATTGGTGTTCCAATCCTATCTTCAATGTCTTGTTTGGAAAAAATAGGAAGCATACTTTTAAGTACTTTCTCTTGTTCAAATCTTAAAGGTATAGCTCTCATATCCATAGCCTCTAAATAACTTCTTAATTGTAATTTTTTAGAAGTAAGTTCCTCATCAGAATCAGCTGTAATCATTAAATGTAATTGAAAATCATAAATTTTAGATTGACTCGAAGCTAACTGTTTAATAAATTCTTCCAAAGATTCATAGTCTTGACGAATTTTTTCTTGAATAGTTACATCATTTTCTTCTTGATAACGAGCTTTTTGATCTGCAATTTCCTTATTAATCATCTTTTGAATAACACTAAAAGGAAGTGGAATATGTTTCATAACCATTTTTACTCCAGACATACTGGTCAAATTAGATAAAAATCCTGGAGTAATTATTTTTGGATAACTAATGACCGTTAATACAGTACAATACTTATCACTAGTAATAAAACTACTAGGTTTAAACTCTAACCCTTTAGGGGCAATTTGTGTTCTAATATCCATTAACTCATCACCGTCCCAAACGTCGTAGTCGTTCCACCATTTAAGAAATTATCCAAAATAATTCGCAAATCATCATTAGATACTTGTGTCGCATTAAGTCCAGCATTCGCAAAAGCTTGAATTAAATTTCTAATTTTCTTTTGAATCTTATCCATATCATTTTCTTTAAATAACAAATAAAATTCAGTATCAACAACATTAAATGTTGTTGTAAACATATTAGCTTTATTAATATCATCCATAATTAACTTTCTTTTTACAGGATTTGTTTGCGAATTATAAAGTAATTGTAATCTAGATAAATAAGCTGTAATATCCACCGGTCTATCAGCTGCAATAATCCAAAACTCATAATCAATTAGATTATAAACATTTCTTAAATTGTTAATAATCATATTTTGTAAATCACGTTCCAAGATAAAGATATTTCGAGGAAATATCTTTACCCCAGTAACCTTTTCATTACTATTTGTAATAATAATACCATTTGTAATTGATTTTATAGGCACAAAATCATTTGTGTATTTGCTTCGATTCTCCATACTCATCTTTTACACACCAGCCCTTCCATATAAATTTTTGTCTCCTCGTATAAAATCTATATAACTCTTGAATAACAACTCTAATGTTGTGATAGTTAGGCACCGGCAATACCAAAAATCCACATACGACTGCCGGAGCTAAATCAACACAAGCCATAAATAAAGAAGACGGATTTACTATCATTAACATTAAAACAGTAACACCAACACCCACTCCAAACAATATCAAATCAAATGTTGTAAAAACCCCAAAAATTAACATTGATTTTTTTGTATTAGCAGGAATCAAAAAATTCATTTAATCACCCCTTCT
>CALVII010000068.1 GCA_944329465.1 uncultured Bacilli bacterium
GTTGATAGGTATTTTGAAAACGCAGTTGACTTCTAAGGCGTGGGTCGCGAGTTCGAATCTCTCCGGGGACGCCATTTAGTATTATAAAACTTGAGAAATAATCTTTCTCAAGTTTTTCTATATAATATAACTTTTTTTATGTTATTCTGTTAGATTTTGTGACACTGATTTTAAGATTAAATATAAGTCAGACTTTTTTTAGTTCCCACTTTTTTGAAGTTTAGTTCCCATTTTAGTACCCGCTTTTATTTAATTAAACCCTATTTATACTATTTTATACATATTTTAACTATTAAATGTCATAACGTAAAACGGCACCATTATCTTGCTGAAATTGAATTATTTTAGAAATATCATTTATATGATTTAAATAACAATAAATAGCTTTACATACATCGCCGTGTGTTACTACTAAAATGTTTTTGTTTTCATATTTTATTTTTATATCTTTGATAAAATTAGTAACACGTGTTAAAATGCTTTTAAAACCTTCGCAATCTTCATAAATAATATTATCTTTAAAATTATAAAAATAATTAAGGTCAACATCTTTCGAATTATGATACATCATTTTTTTAGTATCTCTTTCTAAAATTCTATTATCATAAATAATAGGAACATGGTTTATATTAATTATTTCGGCAGTTTCTTTTGTTCTTTTTAATGGGGAACAAATAATTAAATCTATGCAAATATCTTTTAAAAAATATGCCGCTTGTTTAGCTTGATTAATTCCATTCATTGTAAGACTCTCATCATTTCTTCCATTTAACAATTTTTTTACATTAACTTCTACTTCTCCATGTCTAACTACATATAATTTCATATTTCACCTCTCCTTTAAAAGTTTATCATTTTTTATTAAGTGTGTAAATTTATATGGCGTTAATATTATTTATTAACATATTCTATTTAAACTATAGTAATAGGGTGTCAACAAATGATATTATAATTTTGGGTGATTTAATGGATTTAAAAATGATACTAGGAAAAAATATAAAATACTATAGATATAAGAAAATGCTAACACAAGAAGCTATGGCAGAAATTTTAGATGTAAGTCCTAATTATATTGGAAGATTAGAACGAGGTCAACACACCCCATCTATAGATAAAGTTCAAAATATTGCAAAAGCGTTAGACGTTTTGCCTTTTATGTTATTTAAAGAAAAGGAAAACTATAATTTACCTAGTAGAGTAAATTCAAAATTAAATGTTAAATAAAATTTTTGGTAATAATTTAAAGTATTTTCGTTTTAAGAGAAAATATACTCAAGAACGTTTAGCAGAACTTGCAAATATGAGTGTAACTTATATAAGCCAATTGGAAGCTGGTAAGCACTCACCTTCTTTTAAAAAGTTAGAATGTTTAGCTAAAGCTTTAAATGTTGAGGCATACGAATTTTATATTGAAAAAAAATTAGATGATTTGCCGACTAGAGTTGATATGAAATTTTAAAAACTTAACTTTTTGTTATTGAATTTTTTTCTATAAACTGATATGATATGATTGGTGATGTGTTATGAAACTAAGTGAATTATTCGGAAAAAATTTAAAATATCTCAGATTAAAAAAAGGTTTTACTCAAAAGAAGCTAGCCTCTGTGACTGGTTTTACAATTACATTTATAAGTCAAGTCGAACTTGGAAATAGAAATCCTTCTTTTAAATCAATTGAAATCTTTTCAAAAGTACTAGCAGTTAAGCCATCTGAATTTTTCATACAAAGGAATTTTAATAAGTCACAATCTTAAGAATTGTGATTTTTTTCAAATAAATTTCACATAAATTGGTTATCCTATATATGAGGGAGATGTATATGAATAAAAAGAAAATATTTTTGGGTTTTTTAATCACTTTAGTTTTAATTTTGATAGGATTTGGAGGGTATAAATACTATCAAAATTATGAAGATACTAAATTTGAAAATAAAAACTGGTTAAGTAGACATATTGATTTAGTAGAAAACAAAGATGGAGTTTATGAGGTAAATACGGATGAAGATATATCTATATTTAATTTAGTATATCAAGATGTTATCGAAAATAAGATTAATGATTTAAAGTCTTCAGGTGATTATTCACTTGAAAATCCATTAATTATCTATAATCCTTACGGAACAGGTAATCAGTCTTATTATATATATTTAGGAGAAGACTATGATAATTTAAGTTATACTATAAGTACTAACGGCTATGATTCTTATACTCACGGTTTGGGCGATAGTAAAGAATATCAATTAATTGGGTTTATTCCTGGGGAGACAAACAATTTAAAAATATGTTCTGATGATGTGACGTTTGAAGCTAAGATTAATACACCGGACACTAAAGCTGATGTTGATTTAAAGTTAGAAGAGATAGATGGTGATAGTAGTGAAGATTTAAGTGATGGATTATATACCGTACTTGGACACGATAAAAATTATGAGGCCAATGTTTATCTATATGATAATAATGGTATTTTAAGAAATGAACTTGTTTTAAATGATTACCGAGCTGATAGAATTATCTTTGATGGAGAGTATATGTATTATCCTTATGAAAGCCGCGGGATTATCAAGGTTAATTCACTTGGTAAAATTGAACAAATATATGATTTGGGAAAATATAGAATGCATCATGATATGATTTTAGATGGTAATAAATTAGTTATTTTAGTAGATGAGGTTGGAGCCGATACCAAAGAAGATGTCATTATTAGTTTAAATTTAGATAATGGAGAAATCAATGATATTATTGATATGAAAAAATTATTGCCAGAGTTATATGAAAAAGCTACTTTACCAGATGATGATAAAACTTTAGATTGGCTTCATTTAAATAGTTTAACTTTAAAGGGTGATGATTTGATTTTAAGTTCTAGAGAACTTTCAACAATAATTTATTTAACTAATTATGAAACGGATCCATCTATTAAATATTTACTTACTGATGAAAGTATGCTTGAAGGAACATCTTATGGTGATTTGCTCTATGAAAAAGATTCTGATTTTATATCAAATGCAGGGCAGCACGCAGTTACTTATATCAAAGGTGATTCTGATAGCGAGTATTATTTGATTATGTTTAACAATAATTATGGTTCTATTGTAACAAGACCAGATTTTGAGTGGACTAATTATCCTGATGTTGGGAGTTATGAAGAAGGAGAAACCTCTTACTTTTATAAATATAAGATTAATGAAGATAATAAAACTTATGATCTTGAAGATAGCTTAGAAATTCCATATTCAAGTATTGTCAGCAGTGTTCAAATTTATAATAATAATTTAGTTGTAGGCAGTGGAATGGATAATTCGTTTGGTGAATATGATGCAAATGGAGACTTGATTAAAGAATTTAAATATGGGGCTAAAAAATATGCTTACAGAGTATTTAAATATTCATTTGAAAATTGGTTTAATTAAAAGATTTACGCGAATTAACGTAAATCTTTTTTATTTAAAAAATCCAAAATTTTTATAGTTTAACTTTTCTATTTTCATAAATCCCTTTTGTAATCACATTTTGAACATTTTATGGCATTCTTTTTTTCAACTAACATTTCACTACATTTCGGACATTTTTCGCCGGTTGGTTTATCCCAGTAAGCGGTTTTACATTTTGGATAATTATTACATCCATAAAAAGTTTTACCTCTTTTAGTTTTCTTTATGGTTATTTTACCATCACAATTTGGACAATCACAGATTATGGATTCTTCTTTAGATTCTTGTTTGATATATTTACATTTTGGAAAGTTACTACAAGCGACAAACTCACCATATTTACCTTTTCTAATAACTAATGGATGACCACATTCCGGGCACATCTCACCAGTTTTTTCGGCTTCTTTTTTAGGTAATTTATCGAAAGCATCTTTTAATGCTGGTTCAAAATCTTTATAAAAATCTTC
>CALVII010000069.1 GCA_944329465.1 uncultured Bacilli bacterium
CTTCAAACATTGCTTTCAGATATTCAAAATGACAGTGACAAAGAATTTAAAGAGACAAGTGATAACTATATTTTTACTACTAAGGTAAATTATCCTAATAATAGTGATTTAGTTAAACAAAAGATATATTTTGATAAAAAATTAAATCCTTCTAAGGTTGAGGTTTTAAATGAAGATGATGATGCTTTAATTAAAATGAATTTTAAAAAGGTTGATCTAAATGCTGAATTTAAAGATAAGTATTTTTCGTTAGACGAGAATATGAAGGTTTCAAAAACAGAAGATAATAGTGAAGTTGTCAGTAAAATTGAAGAAGATATTTATCCAATGTATATTCCAGAGAACACTAAACTTACTGATAAAGAGGTTGTAGATTTGGAAGATGGTCAAAGAGTTATTATGACATTTGAAGGTGATAATCCATTTATGTTGGCTTTTCAAACAGCTTCGGTTAGTGATGATTTAGCTGTTGTGTCTGTAATTGGTGAGCCTTACCAAATGGCAACAAGTGTGGCGGCTGTTTCCGATAATATGGTGAGCTGGGTTAGTAATGGAATAGAATATTATGTTGTGGCTGATAATATGAGTGAAAGTGAATTACTTAGTGTTGCTAATTCTGTGTCAGTACTTCCAGTAAGTAAATAAAAAAGAACTATAAGAACTGACTCGATAGATTTATATATGAAATAAAATGTTCTTAACACCGATAATTAGTCGGTGTTGTTTTTAGTTTATTTAAAAATTTATTTTAAAAATTGAGGAAAATGTGCTATAATGCTTTCAGGTGATTGAAATGGCAGAAAATGAAAAGAAAATTAAAAAGGAGAAGGCAAGTACAACAAAAAAAGAGATAAAAAATAATAAGACAGCTAGTTCTAAGAAAGACTCTAGTAAGAAGCTGGAGAAGACTAAAGTAATTTTGGAAGAAAAAAAAGAAGTTAAGGAACTTAAAGAAAAGAAAGAAAACATAAAACAAGCTCGCAAACAACTTTATTATAATAATTCTGATTCTGACGAACTTTCGAAATTAATTAAGATTGTTCTTGCGGTGACGCTTATTATAATTGTTTTTTATGGTGTGACTGTAGTTGTTACTAATAAGGCAAAAGAAGCAGCAGAAGAGAAAAATAAACAAGCTGTGGAAATTCAGTACGATAGTATTATGATAGGTTCTATGCTTAATATAGATGGTTCTTATTATGTTTTGATTGAAAATGATGATGATATTAGATTATCTGAGTATACAACTTTAATTCAAACAATTAAGGCGAATGACGATGCACCTACTATATATACGGCAGATTTGAGTAGTACTTTTAACAAAAGTTATCTTGGCGAAAAAAGTAATTATGAATCTAATATGGAAAATTTTAAAGTTACAGGAACTGTTTTAGTTAGAGTTTCGAATCACAAGATTTCTAATGTTTATGATAATTATGATGCGATTATAAAAAAATTAGAAGAGTTAGATTGATGCGAATGTATACTTTCGCATTTTTTCTTTATTTTTTATACAGATGTTTTGTTTTTATGATATACTTTTAATGGTACAGGGTGATGTAAATGAAAAAAAATGAAGAAGAAACGGCAAATAATATAGAGAAGCTTTCTAAGTCCTTAGATATAAAAGTTAACAAAAGAAAGGATATACCTACTTTTAAAACTAAAGAGGTGGTTTTTCTTTTGATTTTAACTGTAGTAATAGCTCTTACTATGGGTGGACTTGTTACATATAATTTGGCACTAAAAGGTGAGAAGGTCGATGAGGAACTTCAAGAATTTATTGAAAATTATGATTTTATTGTGGAAAATTATTATGGTGATGTTGATAAGACTAAATTAATTGACTCGGCTATTGCGGGTATGCTTACAACTTTAGATAAGAATTCTGCATATGTTGGAGATGAAGATACTAATTTCAGTATTTATTTAGAAGGAACATATGAGGGAACTGGAATTCAGGTTTATAATGATGACGATAACAATGTAGTTATTTATAGTGTGTTTGAGGGTAGTGTAGCTAGTAAAGCGGGCTTGCAAGCTGGAGATATAATTGTTAAACTTAATGATAAAGATACGACCAACATGAAGATTAGTGATTTTTCGGAGTTAGTTAAGAAACAAAAAGGTGCTTTTAATATAACTTATAAAAGAGCAGATAAAGAGAAGAGTGTTAAATTGAGTGTTGATACAGTTCAACTTAAATCTGTTTTTTCGAAGATTATTAAAAAAGAAGATAAGAAGGTTGGATATATTAGGGTTAGTATTTTTGCAAATAATACATATGAGCAGTTTAAAAATGAACTTCAAGATTTAGAAGATAAGAATATTGATGGTTTAATTATTGATTTAAGAGGCAACTCTGGTGGCCATTTGTCGGCTGCTGAAGAGATTATTTCATTATTTTTAGATTCCTCACATCCAATTTATCAGATTAAAACTAAGGAAGATCAAAAAAAATATTATTCAACTGGTAAGGAAACAAAAAAATATAAAATATCTATTTTAATTGATGGTAATAGTGCATCTGCTTCAGAAGTTGTAACTTCAGCACTGATGGAGCAGTATGGAGCTAAAGTTGTCGGTGAGAAGAGTTATGGTAAGGGTACAGTTCAAGAACTTCAGACTTTACCTAATGGTGAGCAGTATAAATTGACTACTAAAAGCTGGCTTACTTCAAAAGGTAAGGTTGTTGATGGTAAGGGAATTAAGCCTGATTATGAGGTTAGCTTAGATAATAAATATTTTGAGGAGCCTAATGATGAAAATGATACTCAATTACAGAAGGCTTTGGAGCTGGTTTTACAGTGACACATTTGGTGTCCTTTTCTTTTTTTGGAAAAATGGTTATAATGTATAAAGAGGAGCGAAGTATTATGGAAAAATTTAAAAAAGGAGATATGTTTCAGATACAGTGTTATAAACATGATGGTAAGGTTCATAGAAGCTGGGATGAAGCTGTTTTATTAGATATTAAAGAAGATTATATGGTTTTTGGTAATGAACGAACTATGGTTATAGAAGCTCATGGGAATACTTGGAGAACTAAGGAGCCGGCTATCTTATATTTTTTTAAAGATCGCTGGTATAATATTATTGTTCAACTTAAGAAAGATGGTATTACTTATTATTGTAATATTGCTTCACCTTACATTATTGAAGATGGGGTGATTAAATATATAGATTATGATTTGGATTTGAGAATTTTTCCTAATGGTAGTTTTAAAATATTAGATAGGCAGGAATATAAATTTCATAAAAAGAAAATGAATTATTCGACTGAACTTGATATAGCTGTACGTTCAGCTTTATCAGAGTTAATAACTAGTTATCAAAACGGAGCTTCGATGTTTGATTTGAATATTAATTTAAAATATGAAGAAGAGTATAAAAGATTACGAAAAAAGTAATCATTTTTTTGTTTTTTATTCATATATTATTAAAGAAGTAAAAAAAATAGAAAAAGTTAATTTTTATATTGACCGATACTTCAGAAAGTGTTATATTATTTATGCATTCGACGAAATTCGACATTAATTTCAAAAAAAACAAAAAAAATGAAAAAAAGTGTTGACTTAAGTTAGATGTTTTGATATATTAAGTGAGTACTTTTGAGGGCGACCTCTTGTTAAGTCAAAAAATTCAAGAAAATTTCAAAAAATGCTTGACTTAATGAAGTGCATTTGATATATTGGAAGTACCGCTGAAAAAGTGGTATGAATGATCTTTGAAAACTGAGCAAAATGTCAATTCATAAATAGTTAGGATTAAAACACAAATGAAAAACTAATTAAAGTTTTATTTTTTTGGAGAGTTTGATCCTGGCTCAGGATGAACGCTGGCGGCATGCCTAAGACATGCAAGTCGAACGAA
>CALVII010000070.1 GCA_944329465.1 uncultured Bacilli bacterium
TCAAGGGAAGTAAGAACAACTGATTTAATTAAATTAGACGAAGATCTAGTTTTAAAAATATGTAAAATATTAGGTGTGTTTTTAGATAATGCTGTAGAAGCTGTTAAAGCTCTAAAGAAAAAAGAAATATCTATAGATGTTTATACTTTAGATGGTAAATTATGTATTGATATCACCAATAATTTTAAAGGTAATTTAGATTTAGATAAAATAAGTAATGCGAAATATACTACAAAAGGTGATGGTCATGGATATGGATTGACTTTAGTAAATAATCTTTTAGAAGAAGAACCTAATAGATTAGAAAATGAAAAAAGTATCAATCGTGACACTTTTACTCAAACACTCAAAATAAAAATGTAGACATAAATTAATCTACATTTTTTATTTGATTAAACTTTTTGGGCATTCTGGCTCATCTAACCACCACAAACCACAAGCTGTACTTGTGACGCTCGCAAACATACCACCTAGAGAAGATAATAAAGATGCAATAAAACTCATACAAAAACTCCTTTCTTTAAATTTTATGTTTAAATTATATAATTTAAACTACTAATTAAGGTTGATAACTTTTATAGTTATCGTAAGGTTCCCCCAACAATTTATAAGTCGTTGGAGCAATCATGATATTTTGTAATATCAAAGAAAAACTAAACGAATTAGCTAAAAAATCATTATCTATAACTATTGATAAAATAGTAAATATAATGGCTATAAAAGTAGAAATAATTTTATAAATTTTACGCCTTTTGGGACTTACTATAGGTTTTTTAGCTGTGTCCGCAGGACTGTTTTTATACATTAAAATAATTCCGATTATTCCAACTATTGTTTTTATATTAATAGGTATTGAAATAGTCGCACTCAAATAAGTAAAAAATATAAATATCGAAGCAGACGAAACTAAACATATCCAGCTTTTCGATGCATGAATCCCAAATGATGGAGCTCTTAAAATATTATAGATAATAGTAAAGATCAGTAACTCCTTAAAGATGCCTAAGTATAAAGCAATTCCAAATATGATAATAGATTTTGTAATCATTAAATATAATCCTAGTAACCCATACTTTAACTCGGCTAATTTGGTTTCTGAATAGTTAGGATAATATTTCTGAATCAAATTCATAGAATTGTTTATAAATACTTCTTTCATATAAATCCTCTCTTTACCATCAACAATAATACAATAAATTGTGTCAAAAAATAAGCATATTGTTTAATATATAAATTATTTAAGCTTATTAAAAACAAAAGTATTTTATTTGTGGCACTTGTTAGCATTCAGTCAAAATAAATATACATTCAAACAAATTAGTTACATCGTGTCTTTAATACGTGTAAAATCAAACATGTCGATGTAGTAACTGTGCACAAAAAATATATATAGTAGTTTGTAGTAAATGAAAATTTTGTCGGGAAAACGGTGATGGTTTTCATTGAAAGCAAGGCCTTATTAATTTATACTAGTATTGTAAGAGATTTACTAGAAGGGAGATGTAAGACATGAAGGGCAAAGTTAAGTGGTTCAACAATGAAAAAGGTTTTGGTTTTATCGAATATAATGATAAAGAAGATATATTCGTCCACTATTCAGCAATTCTTACACCTGGCTACAAAACGCTAGTTGAAGGTCAATACGTTGAATTCGATTTAGTCAGAACTGACAAAGGTTTGCAAGCTAAAAACGTTGTCGAGATAAAAACTGCACTTGTGTAGTTTTTTTTCTATAAAATAACGCATTTTCCAACATAATATCATATAATTTACATAAAAAATATGTTATAATGTAGGTGGAAGGTGATGATATGAAATATATAATTCGTGGCAAAAAAGTCAAAGTCACAAAAGACCTCAAAGAACATGCAGAAAAGAAGCTTTCAAAGCTTGATAAGTACTTTAATGAAGGAGACGAATTTACCGCTACTGTTTTAATTAGAGCTGTAGAACCAGATTATAAAGTAGAAGTAACAATACCTGTAAAAAGAGTAATCTTAAGAGCTGAAGAAAGTCATAAAGATCCTTTCGCTGCTATCGATTTAATTATTGATAAGTTGGAAAGACAAATCAGAAAAAACAAAACAAGAATGAGTAAAAGAGTCATTAAAGACAAATTTCCAGACTTTTTCACTGACTATAAGGTTGAAAAATCAGAAAGTGACAAAAGTAAAATCGTTAAACGCAAAAGCGTTGAACTTAAACCTATGAGTGAGGACGAAGCTATATTACAAATGAATTTAATAGACCATACTTTCTTTATCTTTAGAAATTCTAAAACAGGAGATATAGAAGTAATATATAAAAGAGAAGATGGCAACTACGGATTAATCAAGGAGAAATAATCGCCAAAAGCGATTTTTCTCATGCATATCATCACATAAAAGAATAAAATGGGATAAAATTAGACATATTTTGAAATTTTACCCCGTTTTTCTATGCATTTTAATGTTTTTTTGGTAAAATACTATATAGACGAAAGGATGGACAATATGAAATTTCTAAAAAAAATATTTGATCATGAATATAAAGAGCTAGAAAGATTTCAAAAGATCGCCGATGAAATCGATGCTTTAGACGAAGAAATGTCTAAATTAACTGATAAAGAGTTAAAAGCCAAGACAAAAGAATTTAAAGAAAGATTACAAAATGGCGAAACATTAGAAGATATCAAGGTAGAAGCATTTGCTGTAGCTAGAGAAGCTGCATTTCGTGTAATTGGTGAAAAACCATATTATGTACAGTTATTGGGTGGTTTAGCTATTCATTATGGTAATATAGCTGAAATGAAAACAGGTGAAGGTAAAACTTTGACTTCTATCTTACCAGCATATTTAAATGCTTTAACTGGAGAAGGTGTGCATATTATCACTGTTAACGAATACTTAGCTGGTCGTGATGCTGTTTGGATGGGTAAAATATATGAATTTTTAGGTTTAACTGTCGGTATAAATTATAGAGAATATAATCAGACTCAAAAAAGAGAAGCATATAACTGTGATATTATGTATTCCACAAACAATGAGATTGGTTTCGATTACTTAAGAGATAACATGGTAGTTCGTGCTGAAGATAGAGTTCAAAGACCGTTAAACTTTGTTATTATAGACGAAGTTGACTCAGTATTAATCGACGAAGCTAGAACACCATTAATCATTTCTGGTGGAAAAATGCAATCAGCAAATTTATATCTGCAAGCCGATAAATTTGTTAAAACATTAAAAGAAAATGAAGGCTACATATATGACGAAAAAACTAAAGCTACCTCATTAGACGAAAAAGGTATTAAAAAAGCCGAAAAATACTTCAATGTTAAAAACTTATATGATATTGAACATGCTACTTTAGTTCACTTTATTAACCAAGCATTACATGCTAACTACAGTATGAAAAAAGATTTTGATTATGTTATTCAAGATGGTAAAATCGTTATAGTTGACCAGTTTACAGGTCGTTTAATGCCAGGTAGAGCTTTCTCAGAAGGTTTACATCAAGCCATAGAAGCTAAAGAAGGCGTTCAAATAAATGAAGAAACTAAAACGCTCGCAACTATTACATTCCAAAACTTATTTAGAATGTATAAAAAATTAGCTGGTATGACAGGTACAGCTAAAACAGAAGAAGAAGAGTTTAGGGATATTTATAACATGTATGTTATTCAAATACCAACTAATAAACCAGTTATCCGTGAAGATTATAGTGATTTAATATTTGCTACAGCTGAAGGCAAATATAAAGCAATCGTTAAAGAAATAAAAGAAAGGCATGCAAAAGGACAACCAGTTTTAGTAGGTACAGTGGCTGTTGAAAACAGTGAAAAATTAAGCAAAATGCTTCAAAAAGAACATATACCACATGA
>CALVII010000071.1 GCA_944329465.1 uncultured Bacilli bacterium
ATAACTAAAACTTTTTTAGTTTTACCAGTTCCGTGTGGTAATACTATGGCTCCTCTTAATTGTTGATCAGCTTTTTTAGTATCTAAGTTTAAGTGCATAGCTACTTCTACTGAAGCGTCGAAAGAAGTATAAGCAGTTTCTTTAACAAGCTTTACAGCTTCTTCTTTAGTGTAAAGTTTATGTTTATCAAGTTTTTTAGCTTCTTCTAAATATTTTTTACCTTTTTTCATTTTTTTACCTCCTTGTGGTTTTTGCGGATTATTCCTCCCACATAGCATGGGTTACTCTTCAACTTTAACGCCCATATTTAAAGCTGTACCTTCGATAATCTTCATTGCATCTTCAACGGTATAGCAGTTTAAATCTGGAAGTTTTGTTTCAGCAATTTCTCTTAGTTTATCTTTAGATAAGGTTGCGACAGTTTCGTTTTTACCGTTAACAGAACCTTTTTTAATACCGCAAGCTTTTTTAATCAAGAAAGCGGCAGGTGGAGTTTTAACTACAAAGCTAAAACTTCTATCTTCATTAACAGTAATTTCAACTGGTAAGATGTCGCCCATCTTATCTCTTGTTGCCTCATTGAATTGGTTACAAAAATCCCCTAAGTTAATTCCGGCAGGTCCTAAAGCTGTACCAACTGGTGGAGCTGGTGTTGCTTTTCCGGCAGGAATTTGGATTTTGATTTTCTTTATTTTATTAGTTGCATCTTTTGCCACGAAAAACACCTCCTATAATTTTTTTCGCGGGTGGTTCCAATGATTATCCGCTTCTTCTCATTTGGTAATCTCCCACTTCTCTATATCAAAATAATATAGCGTATTAATAGTACCACAAATTAAATAAAATGTAAACGTTTTATAAAGATTTATTTAATTTGTATGTATAAACCTTTCAAAATTAGAAATATCATGATAACACTTTAAAACATTCATAAATAGACTCTGGGACTAATTCACTAAGCAAATAAATGTGAGAGAAAAGTAAGAAAACATAATACATTTCTTCTCCCGTTTTTAATTTATTATATTTATATTAAAATATGCAGAATAATATATAAAAAGCAATGATTAGCAATAACACATCTTTTTTTATATTTTGTGCATTCAAATAATGATAAAAACGAATCCAACAATTAATTGTTTTTATCGGTAACTCTACTATTTTTTAAGCCTTAGATATTTGTGATAGTTCTAATTCAACAGCAGTTTCTTGACCAAACAAGTCAATTGAAACTTCTAATTTTGCTTCTTTTAAATCTACTGATTTTATGGTTCCAAACATACCTTCAAACGGTCCAGAGATGACTTTAACCTTTTCGCCCTCTTTTAAATCGTTTTCAGCATCTAATCTACTCATGCCCATTGAACCTAAAATTTTATCTACTTCAGTTGGCGTCAAAGGAAATGGCTTCGCACCTTTACCAGAAGATCCAATAAATCCAGTAACACCTGGAGTGTTTCTGACGATAAACCAGGCTTCGTCGGTCATTATCATTTCAACCAAAATATAACCTGGGAAAAGTTTTACTTTTTTTTCTTTACCATTATTGTCTATAACGGTTTCTTCTGGAACTACTACTCTTAAAATATAATCTTCCATACCCATTGAACTTGCACGCATTTCTAATTTTTCTTTTACTTTATTCTCATGCCCAGAATAAGTATTAACGACATACCACTGTTTCTCCATTGATTATCCCTCCAATAGTGTCCTTACAAAAGCAATAATAACATCTGATAACATAAAGAATAATGCGAACACAATTATACATACTAAAACAGCTATAGAATATTTAAACATTTCTTTTTTCTTTGGCCATCTTACCTTTTTGAATTCAGAGCGAATTCCTGAGATTTTCTTTTCTTTTTTGGCTTTCTTTGCCATAAATTTCACCTACTTTAATTATTAAAAAATTTTCAAATAAAAAACACTTTCTTGTGTCTACAAATAAAGTATCATATTAAGTGCTTTTTGTCAATATTAATTGATCAGTAAATCGGTTATCAGTTCTAAAGTGTCAGAAGTAAAATCTTTTATTTTGAATAAAGCATCTTTAAAAAAGTTGTTTTTTGTATTTTGATTGTTGATTTTCATAATAAAACCATCTTTGGCTTCATTTATTGTTATATCGTTTGTATATCTTTGATATTTTTTCTTTAAAGATTCTATTTCAGTTTTACTCCCATATATATATAAATAACCATTATTTATATATATACTATTTGGAACAAATGATCTTTGAAACTGCTTTATGATGCCATAATTACAAATAACGTTATCCAACGATTTCTTTTTAAATTGTTTTTTTATTTTTTTTATGTTAACTTTTTTACTTCGCCCACGTTTAGTTATACTAAATTTTTTACCAGTTAAACTTAAGTTACTTAAAATAAAACAGGTGTGAATATCATTGTTGTTTTCAATTGCATCTAAAATAGCTGTATCGGTAATTCCTATACCAAGTAAAGAACCTTTCATCTTATTTACTATATTTAAAATTTCTTCATTCATGACTAACCTCCAAAATTTTATTTATTACAAAGCTTGCGGCAAGCAGACCGGCTGTTGCTGGAACAAAAGCATTGGAACCTACTTTGCCTTTGATAATTGGTTTTTCCTTAGAAAATATAACAGGAATTTTTTTATTTATTTTTTCTTCTTTAAGCATTTTTCTGATTGATCTTGCGATAGGATCATATTCAGTTTTTCTAATATCCACTATTTCTAACATTTCTGGATGCATTTTATTACCGGTACCCATAACTGATATAAAAGGAATATTTTCTTTTAAACATTTTTTGATTATTAATTTTTTGTTATTAATAGTATCGATAGCGTCTATTACAAAATCTATTTTATTTAAAAATATTTCATCTATATTACTTTCATCTAAAAATAATTTATAAGTTTTAATGTTTATATTTGGATTTATATTTAGTGCGATCTTTTTGGCTATATCTACCTTATACTCGCCTACTGTATTTTGATAAGCTAAAATTTGTCTATTTAAATTTGTAATATCTATTTTGTCGCTATCTATAATTATTATATTTTCTATACTGCTTCTAATTAAACTTTCAAATGCATGACCACCAACCCCACCTAAACCTATAACTAAAACTGTTTTATCTTTTAATTTATCTATGTTAATCAATAATTTTAATCTATCAAACAATTTAATCACCTTAATAAGATTATACTATATTTTGTTTAAAGAAAAAAGCTTTAAAATTTTTTAAA
>CALVII010000072.1 GCA_944329465.1 uncultured Bacilli bacterium
AACTTGGTAGAGCACCTGGTTTGGGACCAGGGGGTTGCAGGTTCAAATCCTGTTTTCCCGACCATTTAGTTTATAATTCCTTGAAAACAAGGAATTTTTTAATACAAAAAACAATGCATTACCTTAACTAATAAATGCATTGTTTAGGGTTTACAAGGGGCAATCCCTTTGGCACACCTCGTTATTGGCTTTGCCAATATCGTAGTGTGTTACTTATTTGTCAGCAAATAAGTTTTTTAATAATAAATCAGATTATTTAAGAACTAATTTTTTATGAGTACCTCTTACTAACATTTCTTCAGAAGTGTGGACATAATTTTCTGATGATACTTCTAAAAGCTCTTGTAATTCTTCTAAAGACAAATTATTTAGCATTTCTAAAGCTAAATCATAGCCAGGTCCTCTCCAACGACGATTAATACTGTCGGAATCGTTTTTATCCCTAAACTTTCTATCAGGGTGTTCATCATCATGTAAATAATTTTTCATGCTGTTCCATTTTGCATGACCATGTCCAGCTGAAATGTCATCTGCTTTGGTATAATCATATCTATCAACACTTCCATCATTTTGGACTTCTGTTTTAGCTATGACATTGCCATCATCATCAGAACTAAACCATCCCCATTTGCCCATCATTTCACCTCCTTTACATCTATATAATCAACGATTTCATCTGTTTTATCGTTGATTATCTCAATTTTGTAAAAATCAGGAAGAAAACCTTTATATGCTCTCACTGCAGTTTCTAGTATTTCTTTAGTTGTCACTTTTCTTTCATCAAAACTATCAAATTCATCCCAATCTATTAAACCGTCAAAATCATTATATAATTCTTCTGGTTTTTCTGTTTGAATATCACTAAAATCAGTAGTTCCATCATTGTAATAGAACTTAAATCTATAAATGCACTTATCATAATTATCTTCAATTTTTGCATTTATGGCTTCACCACTTACCGGATCATATAGTAAATGCCCTTTTTTTCCATCAACTAAACACTCACTTTTATCTACATAACCTAGTATTTCATTAGTGTTATTATCAATAATATCTATACGGTAAATATCATTAAAACTTTTTTCATATTCATTTATTGCTAACTTTAAGAATTTATTCAAATCTTGTTTTTCAGTATGAGTAGTTTTAAAATCTTTGTTTTTAGTTAGCTTTTGAATTTCACCATCAAAGTTTTTAACATCATTGTAAACATTATCACTTAATTTTGTACTACCATCTTTATAATAATACTTAAACCTATACATATAACCATCTCCTTTATTTTGATTATATATTGATTTTTATTTAAAGTAAACCGTTCATTTTACTTTTAATTAATTTCTTATCTTGGCAACTATTAATAGATATTTCGGTATATTTTAGCAAATCTTCAAGTTTTATATTTCCTAATAAAACATCATTGATTTTTAAAATTATATTATCTTTGTCATTATTAGTTCCATATAAATATTTATCAAATAACTTTTCTGCTTCTAAAATAGATATAATTCCCATAGATAATTTAGTTTTATGATATAGTGATAAACCTTTATTTTTATAACTATCTATTGCATTAAATAATCTAATAAACCTTAATTTCTCATTAATTTTTAGAGTTTCATAATTATCATTAATATATAAAGCCGTTAATTTATCAAAGAATATAGGTAAAACCTCGCTATGAATATAATTATTTACTCCGTTATTAAACTCTAATTGAGAGTGTACAACCTCATGCGCATATATTCCAGAAGTTAATACAGAAAGTTTTTGACTTATAACAAATTCTGTAAATACAAGTTTTTTTATTTCTTCGTCTTTTCCCAAATATAAATGGTTACAATAGCCACCCTCAATGTCTAGTGTGTTATCAAATAATATTGGAATATCAAACGGATCAAGATTAGATAAATAATTATTAACTAAATTTATAAATGAATTAAAGTCCATTTCTTTATGTTTACTAACCATTTCAATTTTTTGTAATAAATCATAGGGTATAAAAGGTATAGAAGTTAGACTAAAAGAATTTTCTAAAAACGGTCTTTTCCCTTTATATAATAATTCGTTAATATTTTTATCATCTAGCAAAGCTATTTTGGGTTTTCTTAAACCTTTTAACATATCAGCTATATCTAACAAATTAGAAGTTATAGATATTGGTGTAACATCATAATAACTCTCATTTTTATAACCTTTTTCCATAGCACTATTCTCCAACTTAAAATATTGTTTTATATACTATCACAATAAGTTATTTTTTCAACAAAATTTACCTTTTTCCTTTAAAAAATACCATTTTAATTAAGGAATATATAAAATAATTGGTTGTTTTGTTTTTCCAATTATTTAGTTTATAAACTTTTATAAAATAAGAATTTTATTGTATCAAAATAACTATAATTAAAAACCGTATCACAATAAAAAAAATATGTTTTTGATTGGCAACACATTGGCAACAAAATCATAAAATTAAAATGTGTTTGAAAATATTTTCAACTTATAATATATATATTTAAATCAATTGTAATTGTATTGGGTTTATTTAAAATCTTTTCACTTTGCATTGGCACCATTTTTAAAAGTAGCATAAAGTCTTCATTAGTAATAGGATAAGTAATTAAAATATTTTCTTTTCGCACATTTTTAAAATTTTTTTTCAAATTTCGTTCAACTTCTGTATCTTTATCATAAATAGATATGCCGGTAGCTAGCCTAAGTTCTTTTAAATAAGTTTTTCCTGGAGATACTTTAATAAACATTCCTTTTTTCTTTAAAACTCTTTTAACTTCTAACTGATTATAAGGCGAAAGAATATCAATAATTAAATGGATAGAATCACTTTTAACAGGAATATTATTAACATCACCTACGAAATAAAATCTATTGTTGGAATTATAATCACTTGCCATTTGAATAGCTATTTTTGAATAATCAAAGCCATAATACTTATAATTTAGTTTTAAATTATTTAGTATATTAATTGTATGGGCTCCTTCTCCACAGCCTAAATCTAAAATATTTATGTTTTTATCAAAATGTTTATTTATAATACTGACAATTTTATCATATAATTTTTGATAAAACATTTTTTGAATGAAACATCTTCTATTGAAAAATAAATCATAATTAT
>CALVII010000073.1 GCA_944329465.1 uncultured Bacilli bacterium
TTAATAAATATAAAGCTAGTTTAGTTATAGCTTAAATTTCTCTCAAAAAATGTGTCTAAAAACTTGACCTAAATCCACTTCATATTACTGAAAAAGATTTACAAACTAATAAAAATTTAAGACATGGATTAGATTTAGCAATGAAAGACATACTAGAAAAACAAGAGGATTTTGAGCTATGAATACGGATAAAATAATTACAGAGTTTCAAGCAATTACTAACAAACTTTCTGATTATGAGTTAGAAAGAAATTTGCTCTTTCAAAAACTAAAAGACTTGGAAAAAGAAAATAACAAGTTAAAAGTTAAGCAAGAGAAAGAAACAGATTCCCTTTTAAAACTCATGTATGAAGTTAAAATTACTTCTAATCAAGATTTTATTACTGTAATTAATTCTATCTTCAAAGATAAAAAATGATAGATGAAGAAGAAATAAAAAAATTCAAAAGTTACTTACCACAATACTTGCAATTATACTGTAATGTGAGTAATTTAAAAAAACACTTTCATTGTCTTAATCCTAATCACCCTGATAGACACCCTAGTATGTATTATTCGCCAAAATATCAAATCTGTAAATGTTTTTCTTGTGGCGAAAGGTATGATATATATGATTTAATTAAGTTACATTATGGTCTTACAAGTTTTAGAGAACAGCATAATAAAATTGCTGAATTATTTAACGAGTTAGACAAAATTGTTCCTACTTCTACTATTAAAGAAGATGACTATATAGAAAAAAATTTTAGTAAATACTTTTATTATTGTCATAAAAATATTGGTAATACTGATTACTTAACTAATACTCGCCACATTGATAAAAGACTGCAAGATAAATATTTTATAGGCTATGATACAAGAAGAAAAATCGTTATATTCCCATTAAATGAGCATAGCTATTTTGGTCGTTCTACCACTAGTAATAATAAATATAAAACTAGTGGTATAGGATATTTATTTAATGAAGATTTATTAAAAAATTCTACTGATAATTTTGTTATCTATGTTACCGAAAGTATTATTGATAGCTTATCTTTAGAAACTATTATTCCTGAAATAAAAACAATTAGTCTTAATGGTTATAATACAAATCGTTTTCTATCTTTAGTAAAAGAATATGATTATAAAGGTATTTTTGTACTAGCTCTTGATAATGATAGTGCTGGTTTAAAAATTGCTAATAATTTGAAATCTGAACTAGATAAACTTGGTATAACGTCTTTTAATAATTCGTTAATTAAATCTATTGACGATGGAAAATGTAAAGATATTAATAAAGCACTTACTGAAAATAAAGAAGCTCTAATAAGAAATCTTACTTATTTTTATGAACAATATAATCTTATTTCTAAAAAATTGCGAGGTGATGATTTTGAGATCGGATAATAATAAAAGCATTAAAGAAAAGATTAAAAAACAAGATGATTTAAAGTTAGAATTTAAAAGAAAATTAGAAAACATTAAAGTAAAATATGGTGTAGAATTTGATATAACTCTGCTCGATAATAACAACATTGATAAGATAAAATTCTACAATTTAGAATATAAAAATAAAGCTCATGATATGAGTGTAATTTATTATAATGAAAATAATTATTACGGTGCATATATCTATACTGTCAATAAAGAATCGACTATGAAAGATGAATCTTATATCGTTAAAAGAAACTATCTAAATAAAAAATATAAATTAGATATGGCTATCAATGAGATAAAACAAGTTAATGAAATTTACCGAAATAAATTACTGGAACTTGAAAATATACAAAATGAATTATCTTCTAATGACTTAAATATGGAAAAAGAATTAAAACGACCTACAAATACAGATAATAGTTAATTGCACCATTTTTACACCACCATTTATATAGTTATTTCAATGATTATTTAATGACTGGTGGCAATTTTATAATAAAATGGTGTTGTTTTCGCAAGTGCGAAAAGTGTTTTGCCACCGACAAAATCCTTATGAAATAAGGTCTTGTATATAATAAGGTGGCAAACATCATATCCTGTTTTTTAGATTAGTCTATTAAAAAGGTGTAAAATGGCTCGTGGATCAGTTTCCATAGAAGATTATTTAGAAGATAAAATCAAAAGCTATATGAAATTAAATAGAATTAAAACTAAAAACAAAGCTATCAATGAAATCATATCTACCTTTTTTGAATATGAGAAAGTTTTTAAAAATATTAAAGATTTAGATAGTAAAATTGATAAACTTTTATCGACTGTTTATTTAATCAAAAGTTTAGAAGAACAAAGCTATGCAAATCATGGCTTTAGAGAAAATTCTGATCCAACTAAAGATAAATATTTAACTTCGTTTTATGATAATATCAAAAAGAATAAATATAAAATTTGGGATTAGTTTATGGAAAAATATATTAAAAAATGTATCCGTTTAAAAAAATCTATTAATGATAAAATTGATATTATTAATAACGAAATTGGTCAGCACTACTCATATCAAACCCTAGAGTATTTATTAGAATTAGGTATCTTAAAATATGAAGAAGAAAAATTACAAGCAAAACAAAATCAGGATTATATTTTAGTACTAGAAGATGTTAAAAATATTTTAGAAAAGTTACATAATGAGTAGCCCTAAAGTTATATTCATTGATAATCCTTTCTTTGCTGTAAATAATAAAGACAATAATTTTCTTCTTTATAAAGGTAAAGATAAAAACGGTAAAAGAATTTTCAAACAATGTAAAAATAAATCGGACTATTCTGTTCAAGCTAAAAATTATTTATTTGGTAATAAAGGTTTTATGACTTATTCTAGGAACGAAGAAAAAGCCAATATAACATTAGAAAAATGTAATAATTCTAATTTGTTTGATTATATGATGGGTGGTAAAAAAGATATTTCTGTTATGGAAATAAACACTATGAAACGTGAACAAATGATGATGGATAAATTCGGTAACTTTGTAACTGATAGCGAAGCCGATAAAAAAAACTTTTATTGGTCTAAACTATTTAATAAGAGCAATATACATTTATCTGTTCTCTCTTTTAATAA
>CALVII010000074.1 GCA_944329465.1 uncultured Bacilli bacterium
TTAAAGAAGCATATGAAGAAGTAAAAAAATACATAGACGAAAGGACTGATAAAAATGTTAGATAAAAAATATGACCATTTAAAAGTAGAAAAAGGGAAATATGAAAATTGGAAAAATAAAGGATATTTTACTGCTGGTGATATGAGTAAAAAACCATACGCCATCGTAATACCTCCACCTAACGTTACAGGAAAACTTCATATAGGACATGCCTGGGATACTGCTTTGCAAGATATAATAATCAGATATAAAAAACTAAAAGGTTTTGACACCTTATGGGTTCCTGGTATGGATCATGCCGGAATAGCTACTCAAGCCAAGGTTGATAAAAGACTTAGAGACGAAGGAATTGACCCAAGAAGCATGGATAGAGAAGAATGGTTAAAGGCCGCTTGGTCTTGGAAAGACGAATATGCCGAAAACATCCATAATCAGTGGGCTAAATTAGGTCTTGCCCTAGATTATACCAAAGAAAGATTTACCTTAGACGAAGGTTTATCCAAAGCCGTAAATAAAGTATTCATAGATTTGTATAATAAAGGTTTAATCTATAGGGGGGAAAGAATTATCAACTGGGATCCTGTACAATTAACCGCTTTATCTAATGAAGAAGTTATCTACAAAGACGAAGAAGGCGCATTCTATCATTTAAAATATATAATAGATGGTAGTGACGAATATTTAGATGTCGCAACTACTAGACCAGAAACTTTATTTGGTGATACCGCAGTTGCTGTAAATCCAAATGATAAAAGATATAAACATCTAGTAGGTCAAAATGTCATATTACCGATAGTTGGCAAAAAAATCCCAATAATAGCCGATAATCACGCCGATATGGACAAAGGAACAGGATGTGTTAAAATCACCCCAGCTCATGATCCAAATGACTTTGAAGTAGGACAAAGACACGGCCTTGAAAAAATAGTCATCATGAATGAAGATGCCACAATGAATGAAAAAACTGGTAAATATCAAGGATTAAATAGATTTGAGTGTAGAGAAAAATTAGTAGAAGAATTAAAACAAAAAGGATTGTTATTAGGAATTGAAAAAATTAAACACTCAGTTGGTCACTCCGAACGAAGTGATGCTATTGTTGAACCATATTTATCTAAGCAATGGTTTGTAAAAATGGATGTTTTAGCACAAAACGCTTTAAAAAATCAAAAAAATATCGATACCAAAGTTAGTCTCTTCCCAGAAAGATTTGAAAAAACATTAAATCATTGGTTAGAAATATCTCATGATTGGTGCATTTCAAGACAGTTATGGTGGGGTCATAGAATACCTGCGTGGTATAAAGGTGAAGAGGTATATGTTGGTCTAGAAGAGCCAAAAGAAGAAGGTTGGATAAGAGATTCTGATACTTTAGATACTTGGTTTTCGTCAGCTTTATGGCCATTTAGTACTATGGGCTGGCCAGAAAATACCGAATTATATCAAAGATATTATCCAAATGATGTCATAATTGCCGGATTTGATATTATATTCTTCTGGGTTAGTCGTATGATATTCCAAGGATTAGAATTTACTGGTCAAAGGCCATTTAAAGATTGCTTAATTCATGGTCTAGTTCGTGATAATTTGGGTAGAAAAATGAGTAAATCGCTAGGCAATGGAGTTGACCCAATGGACGAGATAGAAAAATATGGAGCTGATAGTTTAAGGTTTTTCTTAACCACCTCATCTGCCCCAGGCATGGATGTCAAATATGATCCCGAAAAAGTTAAATCAACTTGGAATTTTATAAACAAACTTTGGAACGCTTCTAGATTTGTCTTAATGAACATTGAGAATTATGAAGAAAGCGAAGATTTAACACTCCCAGATAAATGGATTTTAACTAAATTAAATGAAACAATTAAAGAAGTTACAATTAGCATGGAAAAATATGAATTTAATATTGTTGGTTCACTTTTATATAATTTCATTTGGAATGATTTTTGTGATTGGTATATCGAACTATCTAAAATAAATATGAATAATACATCTAAGACAATATTAGTTAAAGTATTAAAATCTATATTAAAAATGCTTCACCCGTTCATGCCTTATGTAACCGAAGAGATCTATACTAAATTACCAAGCACCGAAGAATCTATTATGTTAAGTACATATCCAGAGTATAACGAAAAAGAAGTGTTTAGTGAATGTAAAGACATGGATAATATTATTGAATTAATTAAAAAAATAAGAAAAGCCAAACTTGAAAATAACATTAAAGAAAATCATATAGAATTTACAAACAAAATCTTAATAGAAAATAAAAATATATTAGATAAATTATTAAAAAATAAATTCTTAGAAAACTATAAAACATTAGAAAACTTAACTTTTAATTTCATGGGTGAAAATGTGGTTTTATACTATGATAATTCTTTAAATAAAACGGCCGAAATAGAAAGCCTTTATAAAGAAAAGGAGCGACTAGAAAATTCAATTTTAAGAAGAGAAAAATTGCTTTCAAATGAAAATTATGTATCTAAAGCTCCCCAAAAAATTGTTGAAAATGAAAGGCAAACTCTAGAAAAAGAAAAGCAAGAATTAGAAATAATTAATCAAAAATTAAAATAATAAAACATATTGATTTATGCAAAAAAATGTGATATATTGGTAACAGAATAGGGGCGAGGAGGTGAAATAGATGAGAAATAATTCAAAAGGTTTTACTTTGATTGAGCTATTGGC
>CALVII010000075.1 GCA_944329465.1 uncultured Bacilli bacterium
ACCAAATTATCAGTCAAAATTCCAACAATATAAGTAATAACTCCAATAAAAATAAATGGAAAAAGTAAAGATATCAAGATATTTCTCTTACTAATATTTTGCTTACATAAGCAGCACATTATCCCCTTTTCTAAATGCACACCATAAGTAATGTTTTTATAATCTGCCCCATTTAGAACATAAGCTAAAGAATGTAATAACTCGTGCAAAAGCAAATAAGGAATAATTAGTGCAAATACCAAAATCAAATCACTACTATTCATAAACATGCCATCATATAAAAATCCCGTTAAAATAAGCATTAAAACTAGTATAACTATAGATAAACATTGTAACCATAAGCCCTTCATTTCAAATAAATAGTATTTCTTTTCCATATTATACCACCTAAACCGTTATCAAAATTATAACACGAAAATAAGATTACCACAAAGATAATCTTATTTTAAAATAACCAAACTATTCCTCTTTATTCTTATAAATCTTATATGAAATCTTATAACTAATAAAATACATTATCAAACTTAATATTATAAGAAAAGCCAAACCAAAATTCTTTAACACACTTTCTAACTTTGCAATATCAATAGTAAATCCAGATTCTCTTATAAGAAAACCTACTCCTGTTCCTATTAAAACTAAAAATAGTAAAACAATAAACATTTGAATTCTACCTTTTTCTGCACCCCATTTAAAAATGCTAGGAATCTGAATAGCCTGTATAAAAGAAACTCCAAAAAATCCACCAACAGTAGTAGCAAGCAACGTCTCAATACTTATATCTATAACCCTATCTGGCCTTACATAATTCATAATATTACCAATTAACAAAGTTAATACAAATCCAAGTAAACTGCCTAATATAGTAGCTCCAATAGCCAAAATATATTTTTCTAAAACAATTTCCTTCCTAGTAACAGGTAAAGTCAAAATATATCTATTAGATTTTGCCATCTCATCATAACTAAATGTCGATAAAGAAATCATACCAACAATCATACCAATTATAATAGAACCCCAATATATCGCATCCGTTCCAATAATCGCAATACCGCAAAATAACACTACTATAATTAATGAAGTTTTATAACTTGCCAAATTATATAAATCTTTTTTAAGTAACCCTTTTATCATAATTATCTTTCTCCCTTTATGTAAAATAGCATTATATCATCAATAGATGGTTTATCAATAGAAGTAATACCATACTTTTTCTTAAAACCGTTTTTATCATTTATTAAAACCTCATATTGATACTTTCCTTTTTTATAGCTCACATAATCATCTATAGCTATTTTTGAAAATTCTTCTTTTGTACATTTAGCAACCCCGTAATCTTCTAATAATTCTAAAGTAGGCACATTCAAAACCATTTTTCCCTTATCAATAAATATGATATAATCAGAAATATGTTCCAAATCCGTAGTAATATGCGTAGATAATAAAATAGACCTTGTTTCATCTTCTTCAATATATTTTCTAAATATATCAAGTATCTCACTTCTTACAACTGGATCAAGCCCACTAGTTGGCTCATCTAATATTAGTAATTTTGGATTATGGGAGATAGCTACCGCAATTTTTAATTTCATTTTCATACCACTTGAAAAATCTTTAACCAACTTATCAGCTGGTAATCCAAATTGTTTTAATAAACCATTATATTTATCTTCATCCCATGTTTGATAAAAATCTTTCATAACCAAGTTTATATGCTTAGGTGTTAAATAAGCCGACAAAAAACTATCATCTAATACCACCCCTAAATCTTTTTTTATTTCTTTTTCGTAAGTTTTAATATCCTTTCCAAATATCTTAACCGCACCTTCCGAATTTATAATATTAAGTATCGCCTTAATAGTCGTTGTCTTACCCGCACCATTTTCTCCAATAAGCCCAACAATCATTCCACTTGGTACATTAAAACTAATTTTATCTAATGAAAAACCAACATACTTTTTAGATAAATCTTTTACCTCAATATTATTCATTTATATTTCCTCCTCAAAAATCATTTTAAATAATTCGCTTACTTCTTCCTTAGAAATATTAGATATTTTAGACACATCATAAATCTTTTCAATATAACCTTGAATCTCCTTTAATTTTTCTTCTTTAATCAAATCCAAATTTTTAGGGGCAACATAGCTTCCTTTTCCCTGCACCGTTTTTATAAAACCAGCTTTTTCTAATTCATCATAAGCTCTTTTTACTGTCAAAAAACTTATTTTCAAATCATTAGCTAAACTCCTAACAGATGGAAGCATCTCCCCTTCTTTAAGCTCATTAGAAAATATCGCCTCTTTAATAGAATTTTCTATTTGCTCAAATATCGGAAGTCCACTACTGTTCGTTATAATGATATTCATCATACACCTCCTGTTACATCTGTTATGTTCTAATTATAACACTTTATAACAGTTTGTCAATACCATTTAATTTTAAAAAAGAAAAAACTACTATAATTAGCAGTTTAATTTGAAAGAATTAATTATTTAGTTAATAGATAAATTGACTATCTAAGTTTTGTCAATACTAAATTTATAAAAATATTATACCACGTCAAAAATCACGAAAATAGA
>CALVII010000076.1 GCA_944329465.1 uncultured Bacilli bacterium
TTTGAATGTATTTATCGTTATCCAGAAAACTTACAAAAAGAAATTTTAAATCAAAATTCTCAATATTATAAAAATAGTAGACAAAGCATTAAATTAAATTCATATTATTCTGTTAAACGCATAAGCACATTAGTTGTGGAACTTTTAAAGTCAAGGGGATATGTTGTTACTAAAAATGAATTAGAAAATAATAAGACAGTTAATGATTTCATTAAGTTTATTATTAAAAAATATAATCTTGAGCCAATGATGGCTGAACATCTGATTAATAATATATTATCTGAAGCTTTCGATGAAAAATACGCTTCATATAATTATACAAATGATGCTCGTTCTTTAGATTTAAATTGGAAAGATAATTTTTTCTTTGTATATAATAAGTTATTTGATTCACCATTAAATGATAAGGTTATAGTTGATGTTGGTGTTGGAAGTGGTAATGAAGCAAAGATATTGTTTTCAAATTGTCAAAAAATTACTTTTGTAGATATTGCACCAAATGGACTTAAGAAAATTAAACGAGAGTTTCCTAATTCTCATTGTGTTTTGTCTAGGGCTGAAAAATTAACGTTGTTATCTGATGATAGTTATGATTTATATGTTTCGTTAAGAACATATAATTCTTCATTTTTTGATATAAAAAAAGCTATCTCTGAAGCAAATAGGGTATTAAAATCAAATGCAGGTATTATTATTTCTATTGCTAATGGATTTTTAGATTCAACGCGAAATTGTATTATTCCAGGTTTATTAATTCCTGGGACAAACTTTGTTGATGTTTATAGAGGTATTGATATGGCAAAAAAATTATCCACTTATTTTGTAACTATGGGTTTTAAAGAGATTCAAATATTACCTACTAATATAGAAATTTATTTATCTGCAATATCAATGTAAATAGTCTTAATTATTTTCTTGTATTTTAAATTTGTCGATAATTAATTTGTTATATGTAATTTAAAAAGCGAATAAGGGAGGTATTTTGATGATTAAAGAAGGAAGTGTTGCACATAAAATATTGGAATTCAATTTAACTTTGTCTGAGCAATTGTTAGAAGTGCCACAAGGATATAAAATTATAAATCCATTTAACAGCAGTTCTAAGGATCAAGTAAAAAGAATAACAACATTATTTTATCAGAAATATTACAATGATAATAAAATGCGTCGTTTAATATTAGGCAGTTCTCCAGCTCGCCGTGGTACAGCAGTAACTGGCATACCGTTTGAAGATGCTGCACATATTCAGACAGAAACGGGTATTGTTATTGATAATTTTTATGTGAATAAAGGTTCTTCCAATTTTTTATATGAAGTAATGAATAAATATGGCGGATGTTCAAAATTTTATGATGATTTTTTAATGAGTTTTGTTTGTCCTCTTGGAATTGCTAGAATTAATTCAAAAGGTAATGAAGTAAATTGTAATTATTATGAGAATAAGAAATTAGAGAAAATGCTATATCCATTTATTTTGGAATCATTGCACAAACAAATTAATTTTAACATTGATACGAGTGTGTGTTATTGTATTGGAAGTGGAGAAAATTATAAGTTTTTATTAGAAGTTAATAAAAAATACCATTTATTTGGTACTATTATTCCACTTGAACATCCTCGATTTATTATGCAATATAATTCGAAAAATAAGGATACGTTTCTTAAAAAATATCTAAATGCCTTAAATTATAAAAAGCTAGATAGAAGGTAAAGGAGTGAAAGGTTTATGAAAAAGGATAAAATATTTATACATTTTGATACTAATGATATAAGCATATATCAATTGAATCAAAAAAAAATTAAGTTATTAAAAAAGAAACAAGTTTTTTTTAATGAAACTTTAGTAAATGATGAATTGTTAAAAAAAATTGATAGATTTTTAAGTGAATTAAAAAATATTGTTGGTACTGTTGATAATGAAAGAGTGAGGTTATATGCAACTGGTGTTTTTCAAGAATTTTCTAAGGAAGAACAAATGCAATTAATTATTCACGTTTTTGTTAGCTCAGGTCTTTACTTTAATATTGTTCAGCCTGATTTAGAAAACTTTTATTTAGATAGAAGTTTTGAAATAAGCGGAAAAAGGAATATGTTTGATGGTTTAATCAATCAGGAATTTCGAAAAGTTGTAATTTGTGGTAGTTTTCAACAGCATATGCAAGAAATTGGTGCTGTAATTGAATGTTTAAAAAAGCATAATATTCAAGTACTTAGTCCATGGACAATGAATATAGTTCCTGAAACGGTTGGAACTGATTTTATACTTTTAGAAGGACAAGAGTTGATTAATGAAAGAGATGCTTGGAGTCATAAATATGATCATATGAATAAATTTAAAAAAGTAGATGCAATTATTGTGTGTAATCCTGATGGTAAAATAGGTAAAGGAACGATGTTTGAATTTGGCTTTATGGTAGCTTATGCTAAAAGAATAATCTTTATAAATGAGCCTAAAGAATTGTCGATTTTATTTCCTTATGAAGTTGGCTTGAATTTTGATTAATTTATTTGATGGATACTAAATATCTATCTTTTTTTGTAACC
>CALVII010000077.1 GCA_944329465.1 uncultured Bacilli bacterium
AGACGAGGAAGCTGTTCAAAGTCTGCGCCATGCGCCATATCCCGATCTTTACGTTTATCAATAAGATGGACCGGGATGCAAAGGATACCTTTGACCTTCTGGACGATATCGAGAAGGAGCTGGGGATCCCGACCTGCCCGGTAAACTGGCCCATCGGATCCGGAAAGGCGTTCAAAGGCGTCTATGACCGGCAGAAAAAGGAAGTAGAGCTTTTTTCTGATACAAGGAAGGGGACATCCATCGGGGAAGTAAAGAAAGTGGATATCAATAACCCGGAGGTGGACTGGCTCATCGGGACAGAGGCAAAGGTGACTCTCAATGAAGAGATCGAGCTTCTTGACGGAGCGTCCGCTGAGTTCGACCAGGAACTGGTTGACAAAGGGGAACTCTCCCCGGTATTTTTCGGATCCGCGCTGACGAATTTCGGCGTTGAGACTTTTCTCCGGCATTTCCTGGCGATGACGACCTCACCGCTTCCGAGGATGTCTGACCACGGGATGATCGATCCGATGACAGAGCCGGATTTCTCAGCTTTTGTATTTAAGATCCAGGCGAATATGAACAAAGCCCACAGAGACAGGATCGCGTTCATGAGGATCTGTTCCGGCGAGTTCGACGCAGGGATGACTGTGTATCATGTCCAGGGCGGCAAGGATGTGCGCCTTTCCCAGCCCCAGCAGATGATGGCGAGCGAGAGGAAGATCATAGACAAAGCCTACGGGGGCGATATCATCGGCGTGTTCGATCCGGGCATCTTCTCAATCGGCGATACGCTGACCACATCGAAGGAGAAGTTTGCTTACGAAGGGATCCCCACCTTTGCGCCGGAGCATTTTGCCAGAGTGCGCCAGGTAGATACGATGAAGAGAAAACAGTTCGTCAAGGGCATCAACCAGATCGCCCAGGAAGGTGCGATCCAGATCTTCCAGGAATACAATACCGGTCTGGAAGAGATCATCGTGGGCGTTGTCGGTGTGCTCCAGTTCGATGTGCTGAAATACCGTCTGAAAAATGAGTATAATGTAGAGATCATCCTGGAGAACCTTCCGTATGAGCATATCCGCTGGATCGAGAACGAGGGGATCGACCTGGACCGTATCAGCGGCACATCGGACATGAAGAAGATCAAAGACCTGAAAGACCGGCCGCTCCTTCTCTTTGTACATGAGTGGAGCATCCGCATGACCCAGGAGCGCAACGAAGGGCTGCTGCTTTCCGAGTTCGGACGGTAGAAGGGACAGCAGAGGGCATCGGGAGCCGGAACCCGTCCTGATCCGATCAGGATCTGACAGAACCCATGCGGAGAGCAGAGCAGAACTTTTTCTTTGCAAACACCGGGATATTTGTTATAATGGGGAAAGAGATCAGACAAAACGGGAGGTTTTGAATATGGCAAAGGACGAGAGAAACACATATACCATACAGAACGAAGCAAGCCTCGGAGAAGTAAAGATCGCGGATGAGGTCGTGGCGATCATCGCGGCGCTTGCGGCGACAGAGGTCGAAGGCGTTGCATCCATGGCAGGAAATATCACAAATGAAGTGATCGGGAAACTGGGAATCAGGAATCTGTCCAAAGGCGTGAAAGTGGATGTCCTTGAAGGCGTTGTCACTGTATCGCTTGCGCTGAACCTGAAATATAATTACAATATTATGGATGTGACGGGCAAGGTGCAGGAAAAAGTGAAGAATGCTGTGGAGAATATGACAGGGCTTGAAGTGGCTGACGTCAATATCAAAGTGGCAGGCGTTGAGATGGAGAAGCAGGATTAAGCTTAAGCCGTCCTGCGGGGCAGACTGCCTTTGCGTGATAAGGGATGTCGTAAGACATCCTTTTTCTGTAAGTATGAAGCATCTGTAAGCACGGAGCATCTGTAAGCACAGAACAGCGGTTCAGAGGAAATGATACTTCCGTTACCAGCAGAAGAAAGGAAACAGTATGGTTAGGACAGAACTGAGAGAACACATTTTTAAAATGCTGTTCCAGATCGAATTTAATGATCCCGCGGACATGCCGGATCATCTGAAATATTATTTTGAGACACTGGAGGACGCGGGGGACAAAGAGATAAATTATATCCGGGAAAAATACGAGGCTGTGGTCAGCCGTCTCCCGGAGATCGACGCGCTCCTGAATGAGAATGCAAAGGGATGGAAGACCGCCCGGATGAATAAGGTCGACCTGACGATCTTAAGGCTGGCAGTCTATGAGATGAAATGGGACGGGGATATCCCGGACGGTGTTGCCATAAATGAGGCTGTAGAGCTGGCAAAGCGTTTCGGCGGTGAGAGCAGTTCGTCATTTGTAAACGGTATACTCGGAAAACTTGCGAAACAGGAGTCCTGAGGATGAAAAACGTCTATACGGTGAAACAGGTCAATTCTTATATCAGGAACATGTTTTCTCAGGATTTCATGCTGAGCCGGATCTATGTAAAGGGGGAAATCTCCAACTGTAAATACCACACGTCAGGGCATATCTATTTTTCTCTGAAAGACGAGTCAGGCACCATCGCATGTGTCATGTTCTCGGGATCACGGGCAGGGCTCTCCTTCCGGCTGCAGGACGGGCAGCAGGCGATCGT
>CALVII010000078.1 GCA_944329465.1 uncultured Bacilli bacterium
TTAAAAGAAGCACTTCCATATATAGAAGTGCTTTCTTTATTCTTAACTAAGTCCCTTGAACCATTTTTTATTATACTCATTAAACACCCGCTGTTACTTCTTCAATCTTAGTAGTAAGCATTTTGTAAAGTTCTGTTTTCTTAGGGAAATCATCTTCAAATGGTATTATTGCATTTCCTGCAAATATCAATCCATGTCCTGGATCTGAATTAGTAACATAGTTTAATTGTTGGTCTGATATATTTAATAGTTTTGCAAGTTCTGCTCTGTCTGTGCTTGCTTGATTTAACATTATTATTAGTTCACTATTTGCTAACATTGTTCTTGCTAAATCACTTCGTAATATGTCTTCCACATTTTGAGTAATTCCGAGTACAACACGCTCCGATACTTTCTCACTCTTTTCCATAAAGTAAAAAGGAAGTTTGCCGAATATTCATATTGAAAAAGTAAATATATTTCATCAATATAAATATAGGTATTTCTTCCTTTTTGTCTATTTGCTGTTATTCTATTAAAAATACTGTCAAGTATAACTAGCATTGCAATAGGTTGTAGTTGTTTTTTTAGTTCTAATATATTGTAACAAACTAATCTATTGTGAATATTTACATTTGTCTGTTTTGCAAATGTGTTAAGACTTCCATTACTAAATAATTCTATTGCCAATGCTACATCTTTTGCCTCTTTTTCATCTTGCTTTAATAGTTCTTCTCTAAAATCTTTTAATGTTGGTGGCTGTCCTTCATAATCTCGTTTTTGATATTCTTTATAAACATTTGCCGTACATCTATCAATTATTGAGCGTTGCTGTGGCTCTAATGCTTTACCCATAAGTTGTTCACACAATGAAAGCACAAATTCTGATTTTAATATTATTGGATTTGAATTATCTCCATAAAATTTATTCATATCCATTGCATTTATATGATTTTTACTTGTTGAAGATATTTCTACAAGTTCTCCTCCTAACTCTTTTACAAGTCCTGCAAATTCATTTTCAGGGTCAATTATAATTATATCTGCGTCTTTCTCTTTTAACATTATTGAAGTTATTTCTTGTTTTGCTGTAAAACTTTTTCCACTTCCAGAAACACCTAATATAAAACTATTTCCATTTAATAGTTGCCTTCTATCTAATAAAATCATATTTTTAGATATTGCATTTTGTCCATAGTATATACCTTGTGGGTGCTGAACTTCTTGTACTTTAAATGGCATAAATACTGCTAAACTTTCTGTTGTTAATGTTCTTACATTTTCTATTCTTTCTACCCCAATAGGTAATGTTGTGTTTAGTCCATCAAGTTGCTGAAATTTTAATAGCCCAAATTGACACAAATTTTTTCTAGCCGTAGTTAGTATTGCCTCTGTTGTATCTTCAAGTTCTTTTTCTGTATCTGCTGTAATGACGGCTGTAATTAAACCTAAAAACATTCTTTGGTCACGAGTCATAAGGTCATTTAAAAAATCTCTTGCCTCTTGTTCTTGTTGTTCCATATCATAAGGTATTGAGGCAAGAAAATTATTGTTTTCATTTTGCTTTCTCATATAATTAGCTTTATTGGTTTCTACACCTAACAATATTCGCTCTGCGTCTTTTATTGCTTCATCTGTTGAAACTGGAGAAATATCTATTGTTAAGATTAGATTTTTACTAATATCTGTTATCTCTGAAATCATACTGTCTTTTATGAAATTAGCATATTCTTTTAAAAATAATACTCTTCCGAACTTATCTCCCATCCTAAAATAATCTTTTTTAAATTCAAAACTGTCTGGACATATATAATCTTTAAAACTGTGTCCTTTTCTCATATTATCTATCATATCAAAATAGAAGTTATTTTCTTCGCCTATTCTATAAAAGTTGTGTAACATTTTCAATTTTTCATTTGAATCTAATTCCATACAAATAGAATTTAACTTTTTAAAATGTTTATTTAATTCTATTGTAATCCTTCTAAAAGCTGTTCGAGCCTCTTCTAAACTTTTCTTCTTTATTGTTATGGTTATATATTTTTCTTGCACAATTCCATTAGAACTTTTTGCTCCTTCATCTATTAACATATTGTATTCTTGTCTTAGTCTATCAAGTTTATCTTTTTCATTGTCTATCTTTACATTTTCTTCAATGTTTTGCTCATTCATTTTGCTATTTAATATACTAATCTTTACAAGCATATCACTTTCAAAAGAATTGAGTATTTGCATATAATCTAAAAACATTGCCTCTTTATCATCTTCACTTGCTACGATATAATTTATATCTGTAAATTTGAAAGTCTTTGAATATTTATTATTTCCTACTAAAAATATTCCGTCTTTCCAAATTCTTTTTATTGCAATAACATCTTGCACGCCTTTTGGAATAATAAATTTCTCTTTATCTCTCTTAAATAATTTATTAAAAAACATAAATTTTACCTCCCATACTTAAAATGAGGGCAAAATCTCGTTAATTTGTTTTTCTTATTTTTCTTGTTTTTTATTTTTCTTAAATAGCTTTTTTCTTCTACTATTTTTAACATTTTTTTCACATTGTTTATACATATCTAAATAGTAATTATTTGGTTTAAATACTAATTTTTTGGGTGTTAATATCTCTGATTTAATCCAAGCTACCAAAAATTGTTCTGCTGTCATTCCATTGTATTTTACAAATCCTAATAATGCAAAAGGAACTGCACCTGCCATACATAACCACGATACCGTTCCTGTATTATTTAATATTGGTTTGAATATAAAATATATTCCTACTGCTACACCACAAGCAAGTCCTGAACATATAAATTGTCTTAAAGATAAGCCAAAAAATATTTTTTCACTATATTGCCTTATTTCTTTATTTATCTTAACTTCCATAAATAACTATCTCTCCTTTCCTATAATCCCATCATTTCACGAACTACTCTATCACTCATTTTTACTGTTCCAACTAATACTAACATATTAAAAACAAGTTCCCCTATATAGCTCCATACTTGTGTTGTAGCAGGTAAACTTGTATTAACTGCTGGTGGGTTTGAAGCAAACAATGAAAAAATTATGCAAGCAAGTACAATTATTGCTCCCTCCATACATACTGAAACATAGGATTTTATAAAACTTTTCCCAACATTTTGTGATGGCTCTCCTGCAAACGCTGATAAAGGAATTGGTGCTATTGCTGTATATAAATAGAGTTTGAAGAATCTTCCATATACTGTCATTATCATTACAAACGAAAGAACTGTTACAAGTAATCCTCCGTATTAGTGTAACTGCCCATAAAGGTATGCTCTCGAAAAATCCGACAACTCTCTATCGTTGTTATTAGTTCTTGTGGTAATACTGTATTACTACTTTCTCCAAAACCTGCTGAAGTCATAATCGTTGATATTATTCCTTGTACTATTTCAAATATTGCTAGCATTAAATCTAATCCATAAACAACTATTGTATATGCTATTGCAAAACGTAAAAATAGTTTAAAAGCGTGTTCTGGCTTTTTTACCTCTGAAAATGAATTACAAGTTTTAATAACACCTACTAAAAAGAAAATAACAAGTAATGCCAAACCGTATTGCTTGCAATGCACCGTGTATATTTACAATTACTTCCCAAATACCTCCACCTTTAAAGTTTTCTGGTGTTTGCGTTACTAATTGCCATATTTCACTTAATTTTCCATTCCAAGTATCTATTGCATTTTGTAGGTTTCCTACAATCCAATTATCGCTCAAAATTTATCGCCTCCTTTTATGAGAAGGCAATTCTTTATCTGTTTTTCTTAAAAACTTAACCTAATATTAGTTCTAATATTTGTTTCGCAAAAGCTATTATTACACCACCAGCAAGAGTCATAAAACCGATTCGCTCTTTGAGATGGGTCGTGTGATTTAATAGCCATACCTATTTGCACAATTCCCCATAACAACAAAATTGCACCTATTGCTCCTATAATTTGATACATAAATTCTTTCAAATTATCTATAACTACTAATGGATTATCTGTTGCAAATACTGTATTATTTCCTACCACCAATACAGTTACAACTGTCATTACCTTTAGTCCTATACCTAATAATCTTTTTTTATTTAATTTATTTTTCATTTTCAAAAACCTCTCTTTCTGAGAGAGATTTCTTCTCATAATGTTTTCTTTTTAATTATCTTGTTTTTCCAATAAATAATTATCTATTTCTTCATCAATTAAAATTTCATCTGCTATATCTTGATACTTTTTGTCTTTAATACCCTTTACATTGGTATCTATTGATATAGTTGCTACGGAATTTTCAGTTTTTCCGTGAATATAAGGTTTATAGCCTCCATCTTCTGTTAGTTTAATATTAGGGTGTTTAAAAGTATTGTATTTTTTATCTATTATTGGTCTTTCTCCTCGAATAAATAGTAAAGCATATTGGTTATCGAGCATTCTAACTTCATCAGGTGTCATTAGTTCTCTTCCTGCAATTTGATAATTCGTTGAGTAACTTCCACTATGTCCAGTTGATTTTCCATAAGTATTTGTATCTATTGTTTCTTTTCCTAAAAGTTCACTAATATACTTGTGTGTTGATTGCTCATTTCCACCTAAATATAAAAGTTCATCACAATTTCCGTACAATGCTTTCCCATTGTTTTTCAAACAGCGTCTTAAGTTGTGCGAGATTTTGTAGTATAATGCTCACAGAAATTCCGTCTTGACCTCATAGTAGCTAATATCTTATCAAAGTCATCTGGCAAAGATACATTTGCAAATTCATCCATTATAAAATGCACATTTACAGGTAATGCACCTTTATATTTGTGGTCTGCAACATAAAATAGTTGTTGAAATAATTGTGTATATAACATTGATACAATAAAATTAAAAGATGTGTCATTATCTGGTATTAAAGCAAATAATGCTACTTTCTTTTCTCCTATACTACCTAAATCTAATTCATCATCCATTGTTAAATTTGCTAAATCTTTTAAATTAAACTTTTCTAACCTAGACGCAAGTGTTACTTGAATTGATTTTAGTGTTTTTGCAGAGCCTGAGTGATAACTTCTATAATATTTTAATGCTATATGCTGTGGATTTGTTTCTTCTATCATATTGAATAAAGTATCTAATGGACTTTCATATTCGTCATCATCTTCTTTTACATCTCCTGCCCTCAATAGTTCCAATACCATATCAAAATTTTGCTCATACTCTGGTGCTTCATATTTTAATAAGAAGATTAAAGACATCAGTAACATTGACGCTGCAGTATCCCAGAATGGGTCATTACTTTGACTTCCGTTTTGGTGTTGTACTTTTAAATAAGTTTGTAACAAGTTTTTGAATATCATTATCAGTTTCTAAATATGCAAATGGATTATATCCAAAACTTAAATTCATATTGATTAAATCTAATACTCTTACTTCAAATCCATTTTGTTCTAGCATAAATCCTGTGTCTCGCAAAATTTCTGCTTTTGGGTCTAATATAATATATGAATTATTTGAGGCTTGAAATAAATTGGGTTTTGCATAAAACAATGTTTTTCCTGCTCCACTACCACCGATTACTAATGTATTAAGATTTCTTCTGTGTTTTTTAGCATTTAAACCTAATCTTACATCTTGAGTTAGAATTCTATTTTCACTTTCTGGCATTTGTTTATATTTTTTATTGATTTCTTTTGTATTTCCCCATTTTGCCGAGCCGTGTTCCTTTCCTTTTTTATAGTTTTTCCTTGTTGAAAAATATGCTCCTATTCCTATTAAATAAGAAAGCAAAAAAATAAGAACAGTTTTTATACTATTCTCGCAAATTTCTATATTAAATGGATTTTGTAATTTCTTTGGTAATTGATTTATTATTGTAGCAAGTCCACCACTTGTTAGTGGTGCAATTAAAAGTGCTAACCAAATAACTGCTATAATTCCAATAATAGATAATATTATATAAATTCTATTATCTTGTTTCATTTCTTGCCTCTTTTCTTTTGAAAATACCCTTTTTTTGTTTAGATGGTGCTTTTATAATTTTTACTATAACCTTATCAATTAAATCTGTTTCTTTTTCTTGCTCTCGCATTTCATTCTTCATATTGATTAGTGAATTTAAAATGATTGCATAGGCAACTCTATCCACTTCCATAACTTTTTTATCATCTTCCATAGAAATTCCTACCTTTCATATTCTCTATTTGCTTTTGCTCTGTTATTCATTCCTAGTGTTCTATCCATTCCCTCTGTCAATATTTCAAAACATTCTGCTCCTTTTCCTAATTCTTGCTTAATTTCTTGTGGTGTCATTGCTTGTAATGAATCTGGTATCTTATCAAAATTAAAATTGTTTGTTGGCATTCCATATCTTTTACTTACCATATATGAAACACTTTCATTTTCAAATGTATTTAATTCTGAATCTGCAAAAGTTAGCATATGAATACTTGCAATTTCTCTTACTAAACCTTGTATTATAGAATTTATTTCTGAATTTTCTGTAACTTCTATTACTCTATTTTTAACATTAAAGTTTGCAACTTTGTTATTAGGGACATTTGGTACAATTTGAACTTCTACTGGTGACATAGAAAGCACAGCTTTTAATATCTGCTCATTTGTATATGGCAATGTATTTAATTGTCTGCTTACTCTCATATCCGAAATATCATAAACTCTTTTTGGGTCATAGCCTTGTGCTTCTGTTCCATCTTCTCTTGTATAAATATTTCCTTGCTCTAATATAATTATTTTATTTGGTTTGCCTGCAAAACTAATTTTTTCTTTTTTCCAAGTTTTCACATCTTTTAGTTGTGTTGCTTTTGGATTTTGTGCTGTTACAAGTAAAGCATTTCCTACCGAATAAGTTGGAAATTTGCTTTGCACATCTAAATAAGTTTGATATAGTTTGCTATCTTCTGTTATTTTTATTGCCATCTCATCTTGTGTTTGATATGCCCATTGTCTTTCAGTATTTTTTTCTTCTGCCCATTTACCGACATCAAATTCTTCTTTTTGCACATTATTAACTGCACTTTTTAGAATATCATTTATCATACTCATAAATTATTTGCTCCTTTCCTTTTTTCTACTTTTCTTCTTTGGTTGCGTGTGCTTTGTTTCTTGTATTTTTTCTTGTTTTGGTGTTTCTTTTATTTCTTCTTTTGCCTTTAGCTTTTCTTTTTCTTCGTTTTCCTTTTTTATTGTATCTAATTTTTCTCTTATGGATGGTTTTTCTTCTTTTTTAGTCCCTTCCATTTTTGCGTTCATTTTCGATGAATTCTCTGATTGAATTTCTTTCTCCGTATTTGGAATGTTACTGGGATTGGTATTCTCATTCTCCTCCTTGATATTTTGTTTTTTCAATAATTTATTTAATAAATCCTCTGATGTGTTTTTTTCTTGAATTTCTTTTGCAATTTCTGTTTTTTCTTTTCCTGTTGGCATTGTTTTTTCTATCTCTGCTTTTTCTAATGCTGTTTCAATTTTTGTTTGGTCTACTGTTGTTAGTTTGAATCTTTCTACTATTCTATTTACTCTTACAGCGTCTTCTTCTTTTACTAAAATATCAATATTTCCATCTTTACTTATTTCACTTTTCTTACCTAATGCCGTATATAAAACGCCATATCTTTTAGCTTGCTTTTTAAAATCTTGATAATCATCTTTTTTTATTGTAAATATTCTTAAATTGCTATTACTTTTTAACATATTATTAAGTCTAGTTTGACCTTTTGTTTTTGTAGATTTTTCTTTAGATAATGCAACTAGCATTACTGCCATTTCTTTTGCCATACTTCCTGTTAGTCTTGCAACAACTTCAAATCCTTCTAAACTTAATCTTACAATTTCTTCTGCACTATCACTTGACGCACTCATAGTCTTTCCTCTCCTTTCCTTTTTGTATCTCTTTTTCTTCATTTAATTCTTTGATATTTTCTTTTATCTTTGGTATCCTTTCTTCAATTTCTTTACACTTTTTGACCTCCTTTTTTAGATATTGAATTTTTCCTGCAATTAAAGAGAGTTTATCGTAATTTTCTTGTTTTTCTTCTTTCTTCAGTTTGGTATTTTGATAGTATAATTTATCTCGTTCTTCTTCGAGATTTTTTAGTTCTCCTTGTAATGTTTCTATATATGAATAAAGCTCTTTTGTAGTTTTGATATCCTTACTACATAAAAGCCTTGCTTCCTCTGATATTCTTTCCATTTTTTGCACATCAGCCTTAATTGAAATTGGTGTTTTCTTTTTCCTTTCTGTTCTTGGATATATTTTTAATAAGTAACAATAATATAGATATAATGCTTTTATTCCTGTTGCCTTTTTTCTATTTTTTATTTTAAATTTACTTCTATATATTTTCTTTGAACGCAATTCTGGAAATGGTAATTTTACAGCTTTTTCTGTTTTAATTCTTGACTTAATTTTATCTATTGCATAGTCATCTCCAAATGCTCTTGATATTCTTATATTTTTCTTGTATGGCTCTTTTCTAATACTTAATTTTCCTGCTCTATAAATTAGTTCATAATCCATTGCTTTTAATAGATTTTCAAATTCCCTATAAGTATTTGATTGTGTGATTGCATAATCTATATCTTGTTTTGCTTGTGTATGATAATTAGATTTTTTGATATAGTTTTTATAAAATAATGTATAATCCACATTATATTTTCCAGTAGGCTTTTCTTTTAGAACTGACAATCCATATTCTCTGCATAAATTATCTGATGTTTGCCTCATTAAAGCATAAGTTTCTAGCTTGTTATAATATTTTAATCCATCAACAAATGATACTGAATTTAATAAAAAATGATTGTGTATATGGTTTGTATTCAAGTGAGTTGTTACTACTACTTGAAATCTATCTCCCCATAATTCTTCTGCAAGTTTTATACCAATCTTATGTGCTAACTCTGGTGTTACTTCGCCTTCACAAAATGATTGAAATGCGTGATAACCTAAAATACCATCTTCTTTATCAAATAACCTTTTTGTTTCCATCATTTCTTGTACGATATTATCTTCACTACAATTTATTGCTGTAACATATAATTGTTTTTCAGTTTTATATGAGGCTTTCACATATTCTGCTACTTTATGCAAATTATAATAACTACTGCTGTCTGTTTTCTTTTCATTTACTACATAATCAACCACATTATCTAATCTTTTATCTATCTTCCAAATTTTTGTTGTTGCCATTATATTCCTCCAAACTATTTTATATATTTTTCTGTTATTCTTAATCTTAAATCATCTATTCCTTTTAGAGTCTTTTCAACTCTTCTAGTATCAAGTTCTTTTGTATATCTGCTTAAATCTTTTATAGTTTTTATATCTTTTCTAAAATGTAAAAGTTCTTTCATAATTTCATAGAATTCTTGTGGTGGCTTTTCTTTTATAGTTGCTCCTGTTATCAATTTTCTTATAACTTGTACTTCTGTTTTTCCTGATAATTTACTCAAATTCTTTAGTGAATTATCTTCATCTTCGTCAAACCAAAAATTCTTTTTTATTCTTCTTTTTCTCATAACTTTTCCTTTCATTATTTTTATTTTTTAATGGGGGTTGGGGCATTGCCCCACAAAGTCGAATTTTGACTTGGGAGGAAAAATTCATTGCTTGTTAGGATTCTAATTGGTGTATAATTTCATCCATTAGAATACAATGTCCACAATTTTCACAAACGATTTCTGTATATTCTCGTGGCAAATCATCCTCTATTTCTTCATCATTTTCTTCTACAATATTTTCATCTGCATTACTTATAAAAAATTTATTTTCTCTAATAAAATCTTCATAATCTTTTAAATTTTCTTTTCCATTTTCATCAATAATTTCTTCAATATTTATAAATAAATCTTTCTTATCTTTTGTATCTTCTGTAAAGAAATTTTTATCTCCTTTTACTGCTTTTTGTAATAATTCAAACATTGCCTCTGAATGATTTTCTGCACAAAGTTCTATCTCCATTTCTTTTGTTTTTTTAATTAAAAATTTATATTTTTTCATAATTATCTCGACCTTTCTTTTTCAAATTTTTTAATACCTGTTTTTAAACACAAGTAGTCATTTACATCTTTTCCAAATGGTATTGTGTGATTAAAAACTTTATATTTTTTATTCAATACCTGCTGAAAAAAACTACTTGCATTTCTTCCTGCTAAATCTCTATCTAAATGCAAATGAATTTCATTTACATTTGGATTTTTCTCCAAAAATTCTGTTAATGAAACTGGAATTTTTGTTTTTTCTACATCATATTTTGAAGAATAAATCCCTCCTAATGATAATAAGTTTTCTGCTCTCCAATTTTTATTTTCCAAACTTAAAAGAGTAGCATAAGATAATAAATCTATACTACTCTCAAAAAGATGAACTATATTACTTTTTTCATTTGCTTTTATTTTAAAAGAATATCTTTTGTTACTACCTGTTGCCTCTCTCATAAATCTTTCTTGATTAGTTGCTCTGCAAAAAGCATAGCTTGGAATATTGTCATTATTATAGCCAATAAATACTACATTATTTGTCTTTTCTTCTTGATAAAGCAATTTATTTTCAATACAATATTTTATAATTTCTTTATCAATTCCTCGTGATAATAAATAATTTATTGCCCTATCATTATTTATTGCTTTTACTGGTATTTTTAAATGTTTTTCTTTGTTTTTTTCCTGCTGTTCATACTTAACTGGTGTTTGTGTTCTTATATTTCCTAAGACAGTTTGAACTGCATTTATAAAAGTAAAATTTCTTACTTTCATTAAATAATCTATTGCACTTTTTCCACCTACCCCTTTTGTAAACCAATACCATAATCCATTGCTAATTTTTAAACTATCGTGTGATTTTGTTGTATATGTATTTCTACATACCTCTACTAATTCGTATGGCTCATAATTTTTTAAATAAGTGAGTAGGTCTATTTGTCTTGCCTCTGCAACTATTTCTGGTGGTATATATGGCATTTTTCACACCTACCTTTCCATTTGTTTTTTAATCATTATATGGTAATATATTTTTTTCCATATACTTTCTATATAAATCTTCTGAATTATAATAGCTTTTTTCTTGTGAATAGTATTCATTATTTGAATCAGCATATTTTTTCATTGTTTCTTTTTGGATTCGATTTATTCTTTTTTCCTCTCGAATTTTCTTACAATTCTCTATATCTAATTCTTGTAATTCTAATTTTAATCTTGCTGACGCATTTTTATATTTCTTTATTTCTAATTTTTTCTTTTTATATTTTAGCTCCAACTCTTCTAATTCTTTATTTGCATTAGCAATTTTTGTATCTATTTTTCCAATTTTTTCTCTTATTTCTGCTCTTTGCATAATCGACACTTCCTTTCTTTTCAAGCACAAAAAAGAAGCTGATGATAATCAACTTCTAAATTGTTTTAATATTCAATTATTTTGATAACTTATAATCAATAAAATTATTTTTTATAGCATTTTTATCTCTTTATATTTAATAGTTTTAGAATAAAATTTTTAAATCTTGTAAAATAGTTTTCCTTATATTCAGTCAGAAAAGTATCTTTTTCTTGTGTATTACTCTTCTCAATACTCTCTGATTTATCACGCTTTTTGAATAAATCTTTATTAGCATAACTTTTTTGTTTTTGTTCTTCAATTTTTTGTTCATTTAATCTATGCAATTGTTCAATAAAACTTTTTTGTTTCTCATCTAATAAATATTCCATATTCAAGTAAGATAAAAAAGCTATGGTATCTCGGTTTAACCCTTGTTCTTTTAAACTTTTTGTTTCATCATAGTGCCAAATATAGTTTATATCTTTATTTTCTTTAATCAGTTTTCTTATATCTTCTGGTATTTTTTCTAAATCTTCTTTAGATAAATACTTTAATACTTCATCAACTTCAACTAATCTTTTGTTATAATCAGACATTATCTTTCTCCTTGTCCTTTTTTTAATAGTTCTCTTAGTCTAGAGAGAAATCCTTTTGCTTTAGTAATTTCTTCTGGTATCAATTTTTGTTCCATATCAGCTTCTGCAATAGCTCTTGGTGTTATCAAATGTTTTTTACTTTTTAAATATTCCACATAATTTTGATGTTTATCATAATGAAATTGCGAACAATATATTCTTTTAGTTTCTTCATCATAAATTGCTCCATATTCTTTTGCTATTTGTCCAATGTCTTCAAGAACAATTGAACGAGAAGAATTATTGCTTACTAATTCTAAAAATTGTTCTGCAGTTACATATCCACCAGTACACACGAGAGTTTTATTAGTTTCGTCTATTTCAAACGAATATGAAGAAGGTACATCTTGCATTTCAAATTTTTTAGCTAACTCTAATAATTTTAATTGTCCATTTTTACCAACGTGTTCAGTTCTTATTATGCACCTATCTTTTCCTCTACTCTTAATATCTCCTATTCTTCGAGCAATTTTTTTATTTTCATCAGATAATTGTTCAAGGTAAATTTCTATCCACGAATTTCCATCTTCATAAGGTAATCCAGACATTCTAGTATAAATATTTTTATTCCATAATTCTTCACAAGCTGGAATTTCCTCTTCTGCAATAAATCCTTTTGGCTCTTTTTCAACAGTTTCTTGAGTAAACATTACCATTCCTTTTTGATTTTGCCATTCAGTTATCCACTCTTGATTAAACGGAAATGCTTCTTCATTATATTTATTCTTTCCTTGTGAGCTATTATAATTCCAGACCTTTTCTTTGGATTTAGGAACATACGGTATTTGTTCATCTGGTATTTTTCCTCTTATGCCATTCTCTTTTTTGAGATTAGCCATAATATTTTCCCTCCTATAGTTACTACAATTAAATTATATCACAAATTATTGTAGCATATTTTTTTATTTTTCGTATTCCAAATTACTTATTTCATATTAGCACTTTAATTGATAATTCCTATACCTAATCTATATTCTCTTTTTAGTACCATACCATAAATATTTTTATAGGCATAAATAGTATAATCTGCATTCTCAGGAATTCTAATATCAAACTCTCCTTCACCATATCTATAGCCCTCAATTTCTCTTTTTACTGGAACAATGAATGATATTATAATAATTATTACAATTATTGTAACTGCCAATATTGTTTTTTTCTTTTTACTCATATAAAATTCTCCTCGCAACTTGTTTGTAACTTTAGTATAACATTATTAAATAATTTTCACAATATTTTTTTATCTTACATATTCCCTTTTTTGTATTTCATATTCTTCAATTTCTTCTTGTTCGTCATCAATATCAATAACTTCTCTTTGTTTTGTGTCCTCTATTTTTAGTAATTTATTTACTTCTTTTAATCTTGCTAAACTTTCTTCTAATTCTTTTTCTTGTGCAAATGGTACTGCTAAATTTTCTTTTGCATTTTTACATTGTAATTCTAAATTTTCTAACTTTTGCGTGTTACTTTCTAATTGTTTATCCATTGATTCTAACGCATTATTTATACGAGTTATTACACCTACTTTATCAGTTCCAAGTACTGCTCTATATGTCTGTTTATTTTTCAATGCTACTTGAAATAGTTTAGAAAAACTATTAAATTCTAAATACATTTTAAATCCTCTGTATTCTCCTATATATATTCCTTTTAAGTCAGTAACCTTTTTACATAGTTCTAATATTTTTTCTCCTGCTTTTGCTCTTTCATTATATATTTGATTATCTATTACCATTGATGAAAAATTATCTTCATTTATTTTTGTATTTTCAGTTAGCTGTTTTTTATCTTCTTTTAAATTATCTATTGTTTCATTACACTCTTTTATTTGTTGTGGGTATTTTCTATTTATCAATTCTTCTAATTCATATTTTTGATTTAAATAGCTTTGTTTTAGCATTTTTAATTTTGTTGTTTTTGCCTCTAATTCTGTTTTTTCTTTTATATATTCATTACCTGTTGCAAGTGCTTTTATTTCTGCATAATCTAATGCTCTTTCATCGATATCTTCCATACTTCTAATTGGTGTTTTTGATGTCATTATTTGGCTAGTAAATGATTGTTTTTGCTCTATTAGCTGATACATATATGCGTCAAAAGTTCTTTGTGTTACATAGTTAAAAATATGCACAAGTTCATTTTCATTTCCTTGTCTTAACATTCTTCCTATTCTTTGTATTAAATTAGCACTCGTCCACGGGCAATCTAAATTGTGTAATGCTATTATTTTATCTTGAACATTCGTACCTGCTCCCATTTTGAAAGTGCTACCCATTAAAACTCTTATTTCTCCACTACGTACTTTATCAAATAATTCTTCTTTCTTTGCCTCTGTTGTTGCCTCGTGTATGAAAGCAATTTCGTTCTCTGGTATTCCTTTTTCTATTAGTTTTCTTTTCATATCTGTATAAACATCTGTAAATTGCCTTTCTTTACACTTCCACACACCATTTACAAGTTCTAATTCATAGGGGTAATCTTCTGTACCAAGTGATTTTGGTGTTGATAAATCACAAAAAACAAGTTGTGTCGACCTTTTTTCTCTTGTTTTTTTCCATATATCATATATATTTTTAACACAAACATTTACCTTGCTATTTTCATCATCTGGTAAACTACTATTTATTAACCTTTGGTCTAATGCTAGTTTTCTTCCCTCATTTGTAATTGCAAGCATATTATCTTCCCATACTGGAACTAATCCTGCTCTTATTGCCTCTGCTCTTTCTCCTAATTTTTCTACCATATCTATTTGTATTTGTGTAGGCTCTACTGCTATATTATGCTTTTCAGCCTGTGGTGTTGGTAAATCTAATGTTTCTGCTGTTTGAATATCTGCAATTTCACGGAACATTGTCATTAACTCTGGTATATTATTAAACTTTGAAAACCTTGTTTTAACTTTAAACTTATCGCCGTTCGGGTGCAAGTTCTATTGCTGTTACTGTTTCTCCAAATGTGCTCGCCCAACTGTCAAAATGTTGCAAATGATTTTTAACTAATGTGCCATACTGCAAATATCTTTGCATTGTATATAATTCTGTCATACTGTTTGAAAGTGGTGTACCAGTCGCAAATATAACACCTTTTCCTCCGTGTTATTTCGTCCATATATTGTGTTTTCATAAACATATCAAAACTCTTTTGTGCATCTCCACTTTGAACTCCTGCTATATTTCTCATTTTACTTTGTAAAAATAAGTTTTTATAGTAATGTGCCTCATCTACATATAATCTATCTACTCCGTAGTTGTTCAAATGTTATTACATCATCTTTTCTATCTGCATTATTTAATTTTTCAAGTTTTGCCTCTAATGATTTTCTTGTTTTTTCTAACTGTCTAATGCTAAATTTTTCACCACTTAGTTCTTTTAGTTCTTCTATTCCTTGTATTATTTCTTCTATTTGTTGCTCTAAAAAATACCTCTGCCTTTCTACTGACATAGGTATTTTTTCAAATTGACTGTGTCCCATTACAATTGCGTCAAACTCGCCTGTTGCTATCTTTGAACAAAACTTTTTTCTATTATTTGTTGAAAAATCTTTTTTTGTTGTAACAAGTATATTAGCACTAGGATATAGTTGTAAAAATTCATTTGAAAATTGCTCCACTAGATGGTTGGGTACTACAAAAAGACTTTTATTACATAAGCCTAATCTCTTACTTTCCATTGAACTTGCCACCATCTCAAATGTCTTTCCTGCTCCGAACTTCGTGTGCTAAAAGAGTATTGCCTTTATATAGTATTCTTGCAATAGCATTTAATTGATGTGGTCTTAACTTTATTTCTGGATTCATACCATAAAAATTCAAATGACTTCCGTCATATTCTCTGTTTCTTATACTATTAAATTTTTCATTATATAATTTTACAAGTTCTTCTCGTCTATCTGCGTCTTTAAATATCCATTCTTCAAATTTCATTCTTATTTCATCTTGTTTTGCTTGTGCTATTGCTGTTTGTTGTTTATCAATTATACTTTTTTCTTCTGGTGTTCCTTCATTTATTTTTTTGTATATTTTTATATCATTTAAGTTTAATGTTGTTTCTATAATTTTATATGCACTTGCTTTTTTTACACCATAAGTCTTTGTTGCTTTTACACCTTTATCTACCGATTTTCCTGTTACATTCCATTGTGATGTATATTCAGAATAATGTACTTTTATTTCTCTTTTGTTATAATCTTCTGTATCCAACAACTCATATATAAATTGTTCTATATATTTTTCTGGTATCCAAGTAGCACCTAGTTTAGCAACTATTTCACTTGCTTTTATATCTTCTGGAATTACCTTTTCAAGTTCTCTAACATTTATTTCAAATTCTGGATTATATTCTGCAATTCTTCTTGCTATATTTAATTTTTCTCTAACATTTCCAGAAAGATATTCGTCTGCTGTTACATACTTTTTTTCTTCAGGTTGTGTATCTGGTAATCTAAATATTTGCCCCTCTAATTCTTTTAGTAATTCATCTTCTGTTTTATCAGTAATTGACTGCATAAATTCTATATCAATTCTTGCTTTTTCTGTTAGTGAAACAATGAGTGCCTCATTTGCTGTATCAACTTTTGTTATTTCTTTTTTAGGTTTTATTGTCCTTTTAGTGAACATATCTGCTTTTCTTATAAAATTACCTTTTGAATCTAAAATTTCTAATGAGCATAAAAGATAATAACTGCTATCTTCTGAAAATGCTTGACTGTTTCCTCTACTGTTAATTCTTCCATATTTTTTTAGAAAAATATCATATAGTCTATTTAATTTTTCTTGTTCTAATTGTATTTTATTATCAGAACTACCCTCTACTTGTAATTCTATAAGATTTCTAACACTTTCTCGTATCTCTACCATACCTTTTATACGATTTAATTTCGTTTCTGGTAGGTCTTTTTCAAACATTCTACTATTTTCTCTGTAATAAACTTTATTGTCTATAACTGTATAAGAATAATTTTTAACTGTTGGGTCTGCTGGTATTGAATTTTCTTCATCTTCTATCAATTCGTCTAAATCATATTCTTCTATTTCAGCTTGTATATTTGAAATAGCATTTGAAAGCATATAGTCTAAATCACTACCTTCTATCATTTTACAAGCTGAACTTTCTCCAAATCTGGTACTTTCCATTACCATTTGTCCCATAATCATATTAGGATTATCTACAAAATATTTATTCATTTTTATTCCATTTTCTGTTGTATCAAGGTTTACCCAATCATCTTCAATATCTGTTATTTTATCTCTTTTCTTTAAGAATATAATGTCTGATGTTACTTCTGTTCCTGCATTACTTTTAAATGTATTATCTGGTAATCTTATTGCTCCAATTAGTTCTGCTCTCTGTGATAAATATCTTCTAACACTCGTATTTTCCTTATCCATTGTTCCTTTACTCGTTACAAAAGCAACAATTCCACCGTGGGCGAACTTTATCTAAAGTTTTTGCAAAAAAATAATCGTGTAATACAAATTTATTTTTGTTATATCTTCTATCATTAGGTTTGAAGTCATCGAATGGCACGTTTCCAACTGCTACATCAAAGAAATTGTCTGGTATATTTGTTTTCTCATATGCTTGAACTGCTATTGTAGACTTTTGATATAATTGCTGTGCTATTCTTCCAGAAACACTATCTAATTCTACACCATACATCTGACAATTATTTAATTCTTCTGGTAACATACCAAAAAAGTTACCTACCCCGACATGCTGGCTCTAGAATATTTGCTTGTTTTAGTCCCATATTTTGTAGTACTTTATATATATTTCTTATAACTATTGGTGGTGTATAATATGCTGTTACACTAGACGCTCTTGCATTTTTGTATTCATCTTCTGTTAGTAATTCTTTTAATTCTGCATATTCGTTTGACCAGTTTTCGTTTTGTTCTTCAAATGCTGATTTTAAACCTCCCCAACCTACATATTTTGATAGTATTTCTTGTTCTTCTGGTGTAGCATATCTGTTTTGTTCTTCACATATTTTTAATACTTTTATTGCCTCTATATTATTTTGATATTTTTCTTTTAATGTCCCTACCCCTAAATTATCATCTGTAATCTTGAAATTGTTTCTTTCTTCAGGTGGTATTTCTGGGTGTAAGTCAAAATATTCAATATTTTTATTTTTCTTAACTATCTTTTCTGCAATATATTCTTGTTCTTTAGTTTCTTCTACTTCCTGTTCTTTCTCCATTTGTTGTTCATAATTTTGTGCTAATGCTTGTGCTAAATGTTTGAAATAATCAACTACATCTCCATTATAAAAGTCTATTTTTATTATCATTTTCTTTATTTCTTCTTGTTCTTTTGGTATTGTAGCTTTTATATTTTCAATAATATTTCCAACTTCAAAATAATGTGTGTTTTTATCTGTTTTTACCTCTAAAATTTGTCCTAAATCAATTCCTTTTTCCTCTATAAATGTATCTAACCAACTATTAAATATATTTTCTTCTTTTTGCTCTATTTCTGGTGTTTCTCTATCTTTTAAATAATCATTCATAGGGTTTTCTGCTATCTTTTGCATTATATCTTTTATTACAACTGTTCTTTGGTCTAATGGAAATTGATTATCATATATTGTCATTTTGCCATTACTGATATTTAAAATAGTAAAGTCTTGTAATCCTAGATATATTGTATCTCCTACCATAAAGGTATAATTATCATCATCAAAAAAAGAAGCATTTTCTGCCTCTTTTTCGGTTTGTATTTCTTCTAATTGTATATTATTTCCCTTATTACTATCTGTTCTGCTGTCGCTTGAATGTTGTTCATCTGTCCTACCCATTCCATTTGATTGTTCGCTTTCAATTTCTCTGTTATTCCATATTTTTTCTTCATTTGTTCCACTATCTCTGTTATCCTCTTTTTCGCTATTTCCTGTATTTGTATCAAGTGGTCTGTTAATTTGTTGCTCCCTACTAGCATTGTGTATGTTCCTCTCTTGTTCTGTTTTAGGTATGCTAGCCTCATTTTTGCTAATCTTCCTAGTTCCACTTTCTTGTTTGTTTTCTCTATTATCAAGTCTGGTATTAGATAATTCCCTTTCTGACTGTAAGTTATTTTCATTTTCAACACTTCCTTTCTCATTTTCTTTATTATAGATATTTTGTTTTAGTTTCTCAAATGTGTAATTTTTATTTTTTTCTTGCTTTTCTAGATTTATTACTGTCTTTGATATTTCAAGTAATATTTCTTTTGAAAAATCTCTTGTTGCTGTTCCTAATATAGACATAGTTTCAAAAGTATTAAAATTTTCAATTTCCTTAAAACAGTCTTTTCTTATGTATTCATTTACATCTAAACCACATCTTGACATTGTTACTGCAATGGTACTATATATTAAGATTTCTAAAAAACTATTTTCTAATTCTTCTTGTCCTAATTTTTCTAGCTTGCTATTTGTTGTTACATTTTTTAATTCTTCCAAATAATCTTGCATATTATCCACAATATGATTATAAACTGTGGATATTATTGCAAACGGCAAATTGCTTTTATCTTCCATTGTTCCGAATCTATCTTCTAATGTTTCTATTATATCTTCTGTATATTTTTCTTCTACTTTCCACAATTTTAATTTTCTACCATATACATTGCTATTTGTATCTGATACATCAAAAACAAATCGTAGTCCTAATTCTCCTTCTTTTTCAGTTATTAAAGCAATTCCTTTTGCTCCTTTATTAACCCATCTTTTTAATTTTTTATTCCATATTGTTGTTTCTGCACAAGCTACTGCGTCTGGTTTTTGTGCATAAATCAATATTTGTTCATCAAATTTATATTT
>CALVII010000079.1 GCA_944329465.1 uncultured Bacilli bacterium
AATAGGCTTTTTAATAAAGCAGATCAATAATGTATTTGAAAAAGAATTAAATGAACGGCTGCGTGATACGGGAATCACCTCCTCTCAGTGCGCGGTGTTGGATTATCTGTTCCATACGAGCAGAGAAGAGGTGAGCCAGCGGGACGTGGAGAAAAATCTGAACCTCAAAAATCCGACTGTAACAGGACTTCTGAAGCGCCTGGACGAAAAGGGATATATCCTGTGCGTACCCAGCGCGAACGATAAGAGGAAGAAAAATATCTACCTTACAGAGAAAGCGTATGACATTCAGCGGAGGATGGAATCGGACCGGAGAAAGCTGGACAGGGAACTGACCCGAGGAATGACGAAGCGGGAAGTGGAGGCGCTGAGGAGAAATTTGGAAAAGTTGTTGTACAATATTTCTGATTTGTGAAGATTGGCAGATAATTTGAGTAAAAGGGGTCAGACCCCTGTTAAGAGGGGTCTGACCCCTTTTGGGAGAATTGTCAGAAAAAGGAGAATATTATGAGCTACGCGGACAAAGTCTTTATAAATATGTGCAGGGATATTATTGAGAATGGTACGAGTACAGAGGGGGAGAAGGTGCGTCCTGTCTGGGAGGACGGCGCCTCCGCATATACGATCAAGAAGTTCGGGGTGGTCAACCGGTATGACCTGTCAAAGGAGTTCCCGGCGCTGACGCTGCGGCGGACTGCGATCAAGAGCTGTGTGGACGAGCTTCTGTGGATCTGGCAGAAGAAATCCAATAATGTGCATGAATTAAAGAGTCATATCTGGGACAGCTGGGCGGACGAGAGCGGATCTATCGGTAAGGCGTACGGCTATCAGATGGGCGTGAAGCATCAGTATAAGGAAGGGATGATGGACCAGACGGACCGGGTGATCTATGATCTGAAGAATAACCCGTACAGCCGCCGCATCATGACGAATATCTATGTGCATCAGGACCTGCACGAGATGAATCTGTATCCGTGCGCGTACAGCATGACGTTTAATGTGACGAAGGAAAAAGACGGCGATGTCCTGACTCTGAACGGTATCCTGAACCAGAGATCCCAGGACGTCCTGACTGCGAATAACTGGAATGTCTGCCAGTATGCGGTGCTGATCTACATGCTGGCGCAGGTGTGCGGCATGAAGCCGGGAGAGTTTGTCCATGTGATTGCGGACGCGCACATCTATGACAGACATGTTCCCATGATCGAGGAACTGATCTCAAGGGAGCCGCTCCCGGCGCCGGCATTCTGGCTGAACCCGGAGATCAAAGACTTCTATGACTTTACGCCGGATGACGTGAGACTGGATCATTATGAGACTCATCCTCAGATCAAAAATATCCCGGTCGCGGTGTAGGCAGGTTTAAATGAGGAATAAAGCCGCTGACAGAAAAGCGTTATGATCCGGGAAGAGAAGAGTCGGAGAAGAGAAAGGAAATATTATGAAAGCAATATTATCGGCAGATAAAAACTGGGGGATCGGATATCAGAACAAGCTGCTTGTCAGTATCCCTTCGGATATGAAGTTTTTCAGAGAGACGACGACAGGGAATGTGGTGGTCATGGGGCGCAGGACACTGGAGAGTTTCCCCAACGGGCTGCCGCTTAAGAACCGCACAAACATCGTGCTTACGGGGAATCAGAGTTATCAGGTGAAGGACGCGGTGATCGTCCATTCACAGGATGAGCTGATGGAGGAACTGGAGAAATACGATACGGAAAGAGTGTATGTGATCGGCGGGGAGAGCATTTACCGGATGCTCCTTCCCTTCTGCGATACGGTTTTTGTGACCAGGATCGGCCGGGCGTTTCAGGCGGATACATTTTTCCCGAATCTGGATGAAATGGAAGAATGGGAGATGACGGAGGAAGGGGAAGAGCAGACGTGTTTTGACCTGGAGTTCCGTTTTACGAAATATGAGAGAAAATAAGACGATAAAGAGATTCATTAAGCCGGCTCGGATATTCAGCTGGCTTAAATCAGTTATGCTCCTGTCTGTGGCAGTGCTCGCGACTGTGTCGCTCCTTACCGCCTGCAGCACGCAGAAAGACAGCGGACAGCAGGGCAGCAATTACCAGGGCGGCGCACAGCAAAACAGCGATCAGACTGTCAGCGGGCAGCAGAGCAGTGACCGGCAGAGCGGAGAAACCGCGCGGTCAGCGGGAAAGATCAGTGTGGTGACCACGATCTTTCCGCCTTATGATTTTGTCCGGGAGATCGCGGGAGACCGTGCGGAGCTGAAAATGCTTTTAAAACCCGGGGAGGAGAGCCATTCCTATGAGCCGACTCCCCAGGATATCATTGCCATACAGGAGAGCGATGTCTTTATCTACACAGGCGGGGAAAATGACGTCTGGGTGGAGGAGATCTTAAGCTCCATGCCGGAGATCGGCCGCCTGACGCTTCGGATGATCGACTGCGTGGATACTGTCGAAGAGGAGCATGTAGAGGGGATGAAAGAATCCCCCGGCCATGACCATGAGGACCATGAGGAGGATGACGCGGATTCTGACGGCGGGGAAGCAGGGGAGGATACGCATTCTGTCCATGAGATCGACGAGCATGTGTGGACCTCTCCGGTAAACGCCGCCCTGATCGTGGAGAGGATCAAAGAAGTGCTGATCCAGGCGGATCCGTCCGGCGAAGCGGTTTATGAGGAGAATGCGGCGGTGTATGAAGAAGAGCTGGCGAAGCTGGACCAGGAATTCCGCGGTGTGGCAGACCATGCCCGGAGAAAGCTCCTGATCTTTGGCGACCGTTTTCCGTTCCGGTATTTTGCGGACGAGTATGGGCTGGACTATTATGCCGCGTTCCCGGGATGCGCGGGCGACACCGAGCCGAGCGCCGCGACGATGGCGTTCCTGATCGACAAGGTGAAAGAGGAGAAGGTTCCTGCTGTACTGAAGATGGAGCTGAGCAATGACGATATTGCCAATGCCATCGCAGAGGCGACAGGGACAGAGGTGAAAGTATTTTACAGCTGCCACAATCTGTCGGCGGAAGATTTTGAGGGCGGAGAGACTTATCTGAGTATGATGCAGAAAAATGTGGAGACGCTGAAGGAGGTTTTGAGCGGATGGCGCTGATCAGATGCGTGGATGTTTCCATCGGATATGAGGGGCAGACAGTGGTGCGCGACCTGGATTTTTCTATCTGCGCAGGGGATTATCTCTGTATCGTCGGGGAGAATGGTTCCGGGAAGAGCACCCTCGTGAAGAGCCTTCTCGGGCTGAAAAATGTAGAAAAAGGGCGGATCATCTATGGGGACGGGCTGAAGAAAAACGAGATCGGATACCTTCCCCAGCAGACAGACACGCAGAAGGATTTTCCGGCCAGCGTGTACGAGGTGGTCCTCTCAGGGAGGCTGAACAGCCGCGGGATCAGGCCTTTTTATACAAGCGCGGACAAAAGGGCTGCGGAAGAAAAACTGGAGCTTCTGGGAATCCGGGATCTGGCGAAGCAGTGCTACCGGGATCTGTCCGGCGGACAGAAGCAGAGGGCTCTCCTTGCGCGCGCGCTCTGCGCCACGAAGACAATGCTCCTGCTGGATGAGCCTGTGACCGGACTCGATCCCATCGTGACGGCAGAGTTTTATCAGCTTATCCGCAGGATCAACCGGGAGTCCGGCATCGCGGTAGTGATGGTCTCCCATGATATCGAGAGCGCGGTGGAGGATGCGAGCCATATCCTGCACCTTCAGGAGAAGATGCTTTTCTTCGGGACCGCGGAGGAATATGGAAAAAGCCGGATCGGGAGAACGCCACGGCTTCGCTGCGGGAAGATACGCCGAGCTTGAAGTAGATCGCGGAAATATAGTTGAGCGAGGTGCAGTCCGTCAGCTTGAGCGCGCTGGCGATGTGTTTGTTGGTGAACCCCT
>CALVII010000080.1 GCA_944329465.1 uncultured Bacilli bacterium
GCAGCCACGTCTCTGTGAATCTCTTGAATGCGGAAGGAGAGATATATCAGATATTCAATGAGCAGGAGTACGAGATCGTCGGGCTCTATACGGCGGAAGATAAGGGATCGGGCAGTTATTCCGCAGGGGAGTATGAGGTGGTCATCCCGTGGAACGCGGTTCCGGAAAACTGCTGGGAAGATAATATCGCAGGGGCAGGGGTCATGAAGGGAGCGGATACGTCCTTTCAGATACCGAATGGGACAGTGGAAGAATTTCGGGAAAAGTGGGATGCGCTCGGCATCGATGACCTGGAGATCCGCTTTTATGATATGGGCGACACCCAGCTCAAGGACAGCCTGGAGAACCGTCAGCTCATGTCAGCAATCTTTCTCCTAAGCGGGGGTGTGATGGCAGTTCTGATCTTATGCTTTTTCTCGAGCCTGTTTATCACCGGGCAGAAAGAGCGTATCGCTGTGGAAAGGCTGATGGGACGGACAAAACGCCAGTGCGCGTTATCTATTCTGTCCGGAATGCTTGTCTTAAGCGCGGCAGGATGTATTGTGGGGAGCGCGGCGGGCTGGCTTGCCTCGGGAAAAGCCGCGCAGGAAGCCGGGGATACCCTGGAGTTTGCCCGGACGTACAGCGACAATGCGATCGCAAACACAGAGCCGGAAGACACAGGAGAGCCTCCGGGAGCAGTACTGCCCTGTGTCACGGGAGGCATGCTACTGGCGGCGTCGGTGGTGATCTCAGCAGGGTATATGGGAAGAGTGCTCAGGAAGGAACCGCTGAGAATGCTGGGGGAGATAGAGGAATAATCACATCAACGTGCAGCCAGGAGGCCGGTTCTTTCGCAGTGAAATGAAAGAACCGGCATTTTGGCATGTTCAGAAACGCTTTTCGTACAGCTTCTCGACTGCTCCGATTACGGCATACAGCGCCATTGCCATAATGCACAGCAGTACGATCGACATGATCAGCCAATCCATCTTGAACACCTGGCTGGAATAGATGATCAGATACCCAAGCCCATTCCGTGCCGCCAGGAACTCCCCGATCACCACCCCAACCAGGCAAAGCCCGATATTCACTTTCATATTGCTGATCACAGCAGGCACGGAGCTCGGCAGCACGACTTTAAAAAGCGCGTGTCTCCTCGTCCCATGCAGGGTATAGATCAGCTTGATCTTTTCACGGTCAACAGTGGTGAAGCTGGTGTACAGGTTCATGATACTGCCGAATATCGCCACGGACATGCCTGCCACAATGATGGTCGTGGGGGTGGCGCCCAGCCATACGATAAGAAGAGGCGCGAGAGCGGATTTCGGCAGGCTGTTCAGAACCACCAGATAGGGTTCGAGTATCTCAGAAAGTTTCCGGCTATACCAGAGAAGGACGGCGATGAGGATACTGAACAGTGTGACGAGCAGGAAGCTGACAATGGTTTCATACAGTGTGACGCCGATATGCAGGAAGATCGAGCGGTCTGAGACCATTTCCCAGAAGCACAGAGCTATCCTGGAAGGGCTGCTGAAGATAAAGGAATCGATGATCCCTGTATCTGCACAGATTTCCCACAGAACAAGGAAGAGCACCAGGATCAATACCCGCGCGAAACGCACGATCAGGCGGTGGCGGCGCAGGCGGGTAAGAAACAGTTTCTGGCCATGTGAAATGTTATTCATCGCGATTCAGCTCCTTCCATATTTCGTTAAAATAAGTCTTAAATTCCGGCGCGTTTCTCCGGTTCAGCGGCGTGTCCTTCTCCAGGGAGAATTCGACAGGGACAATGCGCACGATCGATGCCGGCCGTTTTGACAGGACGATGACCCGGTCTGAGAGGCTGACGGCTTCGGAGAGATCGTGGGTGACAAGGAGCGCTGTCTTCCCGGAACGGCGGATGATCTGCCCGATATCATCGCTTACTGTGAGACGGGTCTGATAATCCAGAGCGGAAAACGGCTCATCAAGAAGCAGAAGTTCCGGGTCAAGCAGGAGAGTGCGGCTCAGAGCCGCCCTCTGGCGCATGCCGCCGGACAGTTCGGAAGGTCTGGACCGGGCGAAACGCTCCAGTCCGTACTGTTCCAGAAGATGCCCGGCGCGCGCACGGATCTCAGGGGTCACTTTCCCGCGGATCTCAGCGCCCAGGACAACATTGCGGAATACAGTGCGCCATTCAAACAGGTGGTCGTGCTGGAGCATGTAGCCAATCTTAGAAGAGTTCTCTGTCAGGGGCATCCCGCCGAGATACATGCTGCCGGATTCGGGTTTCATCAGACCTGCGATGAGCGAGAGAAGAGTAGATTTGCCGCAGCCGGAGGGACCTACTACTGCCGTAAATTCTCCGGGAATAAGGGTAAATGAAATATCGGACAGAGCCCTGGTTTCCCCGTCCGGCGTATGATAGGAATAACTGACATTGGTCAGTTTCAGGATTGGTTCCATAGGATTCACTTCCATCCGTGCTGTATATTATTTAATGTATGAAAAAAAGCAGACAGCGTGAAAACAGCACTCTGTTTTGTGAGAGAACGCCTTTGTAAAAATACGTTCTCCGGCGTTGTGTGAGAACAAAAAGAGCGGTATAATAAAGGCTGGATAAAAATGCTGAAGTGCAGGAGAGAAGAAAAATGAACGTGCAGAAAGTAAACTATCAGAAAGAGCTTGAACGTCTCTTAAAAGAACTGGAAACGGCGGATCGGGTTCCGACGCTTCTTATCCACAGCTGCTGCGCCCCGTGCAGCAGCTATGTGCTGGAATATCTGTCCCAGTATTTTAAGATCACTGTTTTTTATTATAATCCGAACATTTATCCGGAAAGCGAGTATGAAAAACGGATCCTGGAACAGCAGAAACTGATCCGGGATATGAAATTTAAATACCCGGTCTCTTTTCTTGCCGGCAGCTATGAGAAGGAAAAATTTTACACCGTTTCACAGGGGATGGAAGAACTGAAAGAAGGAGGAGCGCGGTGTATGGAGTGCTACAGGCTC
>CALVII010000081.1 GCA_944329465.1 uncultured Bacilli bacterium
CATCCAGTCGTCATCCACTGACATCACGCGGGAGAACTCCATCTCGCTCCAGATCTTCTCCGCCTTCTCCAGATCGTCCATGCAGATCAGCGCCCCATTGAGCGCACCCACAGACGTCCCTGCCACTGCGGCGATCTTCACCCCGGCCTCCTTAAGCGCTTTCCATGCGCCGATCTGGTAAGCGCCCCTGGCGCCTCCGCCGTCCAGGACAAGCCCGTATTCTTTTGTCAGGTCAAGTAATGGTCTCATATCGTTCCCGCCTGCTCTGAGAATATTTGTCAGTATACATCTTTATGCATAAAAATTCAAGTATTTTGCATAAATTTACATTCAGCTATTGTTCCTCAAAAACCATTGATCTTTCAAGGCTTTACGCATGTTTTCCGTTCAAACCTTATCCAGCATCCCACCTAAAATCATATCCGTACACTAATCAAAGTAAAATAATTCTTCAAATTTTTTATCAAGGGCGATACACAAAACCAGTGCTAACTTTGCAGTCGGACTAAACTGCCCCGTTTCAATAGAACTGATCGTGTTCCGAGAAACGCCAACCATATCCGCCAGTTGACTTTGTGACAATTTCAATTCGGTCCGTGTTTCTTTTAGACGATTTTTTAATATCAGCTTATCATCCATATTTGCCATCACCTCACTGGATAGGAGAAGATACGAACAAGCGCCCACAATCCCCAATTGACGCCTCCTCCGGTAAATATCTGCGTCACGAAAAAGAGCGTCGCCAAAGCCATCTGAACTACAACTGCGCTTCTGCTTGCCTGCTTTAAGACTTCTTGCTCATATACATCCTTTGTTGAAAATGATGCTGGTTTTTGCTATTTACTTTTATTGAAATATAATGTATAATCCGTTTTGTAACAGAATATGTTAATTATGTGCTGTCAGATCCGGTGTTTATATATAAGCGCTGCGATTGAAAGGTACACAGATTTTAAAAAGGGTTTTCTGTACGGTGTCTGTTTACAGTCGCTTTAGTCAGAAAGCTCTTTTGCTTTCCCCCATTTCAAATAATCATAAATACGAATCAACCGCCGTATATCCGAACGTACAGTTGCACTAACATTTTTAAGAATATCAGTATCATTCATAAATATCTCCTGTTCTTTTTAATCGTAGCTGATATTATATTGTCAAATGTTTGATTTTCTGCAATCTTTCTACACTGTTCAAAAGTTCCTTCTGCTTCCGATAAATATTTATTCAAGGGGAGTCTACCCGAATTTTGGCTTGTCAATTTAGGAAAAGCATATTTCAGTAGTTCGTCTGCTGTAAATTTCAAATCATCTAAAATAATATTTCTATACCACTCATTCCCGTCTAAACCACTCAGACCTTTAAGACCAAATTCTGATGCCTTACCTATAGCAAGCACTAATTCCTCATCCCCAACTCTCGAGTCATCAATCGATGCCACACGTAAATTCTCAGTAGGAGTATTTGTAATTGTATACTCATACAATTCTTGTCTAAATCTACGCAGTATCCGCACTGGAAGTTTCGCCTTTTTATTAGCTATAGCGTTGTAAAGGGGCAAGAAATCCTTTAATCGTATTTTTTTCATTGACAATGCTTTATCTTCAATCAAAATAGTATAGGGTGCTACTTCTTCTGTCTTTACAGTTGGATCATATTCCGCAAATACAAATCTGTTTTCTAATCTTTGAAGTTGTGCAGTATCCAGACAAACCACTATCGATTTAATAATATTCCGAATATTACTGTCATTTATAGAATATCCCAGAAATATAATCGGATATTCCATAAAGATGGTCATAAGTTTTGCTGCAAGATATGCACTTTTTTCTTGAAATTCCAAATAATCCTCTTCATTTATCACAAGACTGTCCGGCAATTCTGCAATCTTCGGCATAACCCCCGCTTTACATTGCAATGCCTTTGCCTTATTCTCGTATGATTCGTACACAAATTCATTATCTGAGATTCTTTCTGCAAAATATTTTAACAAGCCTTTCCAGTCTGGAAGATTTAAATATCTCCGTGAAAGCCCCGATCCGATAAATAAAAATGGCGTGGTATCAAATTGTTCAATTATGCTTTTAATAGTCATTTACTTTCCTCTCAATACTTTACTGCAACTTTTCATTTTTTATAAACCCAAACATTTCTGCGGTTTCAATATACTTATTCAAAAGATTATATGGGATTGCCTTCCCTGTAAAAAGCAATTCATAAAGAACATTTTTCAATTCGGGATCATCCATGAGTTTATTGACCAGTGATTCGAATAAGGTATTTTTCTCGCTCAGTAATATCTTTTCCGCCTCAAGAAATCCTGCTTTTATCCAGGCACTTTTCCTCTCCGCTGACTTTCCTAAGGACCTCTTGTTCCAGATACTTTGCCAGTGCGCACAAAGCTGTCGTTTTCCCATATTGCCTGGCACGGTTTATTGTAAAATACTGACCTGCATCGATCATCTTTTTTATCTGTTCCAGACGATCCGATATATCTACCATGTAATCTCACAGCTTCCTCTCTCTTTTGGTTTCATCGCTTACTGCCTCCTCTGCCTTCCAGCCTCAAACATGAGCACTGCCGCGGCCACCGCGGCATTCAGCGATTCCGCACGCCCCTGCATGGGGATGCGTACCCGGCAGTCCGCGCACTCTGCCACTTCACCCCTCAGGCCGTTCCCCTCATTTCCTATGAGAAATGCGGTCCCGCCGGAATAATCTTCCTGATCGTAAGCGTTCCTGCCTTCCAGATGGGCGGCAAAAACTCGTATCCCTTCTTGCTTCAATTCGCAGACCGCTCCCGGAAGATCATCCACATACAGAAACGGCAGCCGGAACACTGCCCCCATGGTAGAACGGATCACCTTTGGATTATAGATGTCCACGCAATCTCTGCTCAACAGGATTCCCGTCGCCCCTGCCGCTTCCCCGGTCCGGAAGATCGTCCCAAGATTTCCCGGGTCCTGGAGATTATCAAGTACGACAACAAGGGGATTTCCCGGCTCGCCGCCAGTGATATCCCTCAGGTCATATTCCCTTCTCCTGACCACGGCAAGGATGCCCTGGGGC